>DASWQK010000440.1:0-3194 GCA_036403735.1 Pyrinomonadaceae bacterium | reverse complement strand
ATCATCTCGCACGCGGCGCAACAGGCGAACATCACGCGGGCGGCCATCCGCCAACCTCTCGGCAGCAACGCGCGCGTTTCAATCGCGGTCGTCGACACCAATGGAGTTGTGCTCGGCGTCTTTCGTCAGACCGATGCGCCGGTGTTTGGCTTTGATGTGTCGGTGCAGAAGGCGCGCACGGCGGCGTTTTATTCAGGGGCGAACGCGGCGACGTTGCTGCGCGGCGCAGGCTTTGGATCGTATGTCGATCGCGCGGCGGCCGATGGTTTGAAACTCGACGGCTTAGTTGCGTTCACCGATCGCGCGGGAGGATTTCTGCATCGCCCGTTTTTTCCGGACGGGATTAATAACAGTGCGGCCGGGCCTTTCAGCCGTGAAATTAATGAATGGAGCGTCTTCAACGTCGGCCTGCAACTTGATTTGATCAAGACGAATTTGCAAACAGTTTTGAGTGGCGGCGCGGCGCCTTGCACTTCGATTCCAGGTCTGGCGAATGGGATTCAGATCTTTCCGGGCAGCATGCCTTTGTATAAGAACGGAGTGCTGGTGGGGGCAATCGGCATCAGCGGCGATGGCGTGGATCAGGATGATCTGATCGCGGCCGGCGGCGGCGCCGGCTTCGCGCCACCAGCAAGCATTCGATCGGATCAAGTCTTTGTCCGCGGCGTGCGTCTGCCGTTTCTAAAATTTCCGCGAAGTCCGAATCTGTGAGAGTGAAAACATGGCGGCGACAAAATTGATCGGTCTTGTGGCTTTGCTTTTGCTGGCGACTGCTTCGACTGAAGCTCAACGCCGATCGCTGCATTATCAACCTGAAAAGGTGGCTCTGACCGGGCGACTGGTTTATCGAACCTTCTACGGCCCACCAGGCTACGGTGAGAATCCGAAGACGGATAAACGGGAAACTCAATCGATCTTGATACTCGAATCAGCCATAGACGTGATCGGAAACGGAAACGATCCGTGGGAACAAACAGAGCACGGGATTAAGAGAATCACTTTAGTAGTTGACCGTTCAAGCCCTTTCGTGGGAAAACGAGTCGTCGTAGAGGGCACGCTATTCCACGCGCACACCGGGCATCATCACACAAAAGTCTTAATGGAAGTGTCTTCGATCAGAAATGCCAGTCGAGGCTAATTTCGTGCTGCATCCGTACCGCCGATTTATCTTTGTTGCGTTTATATCGGTGCTGTGGGCGAGCGGATTACTCAGTCACGCGCAAGGTCCAACCGCACGCGGCGTCATCCGCTTAAAAGTGAAAATCAAATCGGGCGACGTAACCAAAGAGCTGGCGCGCAAACGATTCTTTTTGATCAAGGGCTCACTTGATGAGAACAAGTCTCTGATTGAAAAGCTCAAACAAACCGAAGTGATGTCGCGCGAGTGTTACTATCGCAGCAAAGGTGCGAGCGACGCGTTGATTAAGTGGTTGAAAGACAGCGATTGCGATTCGGTCTACTGCCGCGAAGTTGAACAGAAACATGTAACGGGCAGTGAAGCAGTTCCGGAATTTAAAACCGGGTACGACAAAGGGTTGCGCGATTTCAAATCTCCTGAACTGGCGCGTCGCTGGTTGACGGTGAACCTGTCGGCTGACATTCGCGACGGCTACTACAACCTGAAGCAACAAACTATCAACAGCCTGATCAAGCAAGCTGAAACTGCATCGGGAAGAAGTGTGTTGTCGGTGATGACGGACCGCAAAGGCACTGCGTATCTCACCGACATTGAACCGGGAACTTATGTCGTCTCGAACCTGGTTGGGAGTGAAACCGAAAGCACGCGCATCCTTTGGGCCTGCGAACGAGAAGTGAAGGCTGCCGATCTCGCCGTCGCGATGAAGCGGCCGCTTACTTTGTCGAACGAAAAGGATCCGAAAGTGAAGTGCGAAGTGGTCGAGCGGCCGTTGCCGGTTTGTACGAGATAACTTCCGATGAAATCAGAACCACAGAGGACGCAGAGGGCTTCGCAGAGGAACACAGAGACATTTTCCTCTGTCCCCTCTGCGAAATCCTCGGCGAACTCTGCGGTTAAATCGCATGCTCGTTATTCACTTCTCTTAGTCATCATCACGGGTTGCGTTATCGCTGTTGTCGCCGCGCAAACTCGCCGCCGGCCGCGCGTTTCTAAACCCGCTCCGCCGCAGCAAGCACCGAAAGGTCCAGCCGCGAAATATTCATCCTTTCTTCATTCATCTGATAAGCACAAGGGCCTGGCGTGCAATGGTTGCCACAAGGTCCCCACGGCGTGGACGGCGAAAAGAGGTTTTCCGGATGTTGCTGATTTTCCCGATCACGATGCCTGCGTTCGCTGCCACCGGCAACAGTTCTTCACACGGCAGGCCGTGAGCGGAGCTGGCCCGACCATCTGCACCGTTTGCCATGTGCGCGCCGCGCCTCGTGAGGATGCACGCTTCGCTTTCGGCAAACCGAATGATTCCAATCAGGCAACGAAAACTAAAGAAGAATGGCAGTTCATGATCGAGTTTCCGCATGACAAGCACCAGAACGCAATCGCTGATCGCGGTAGGTGGCACCGACTTCAGTCTGTGTGGTCTGAATCGCATCACAGACTAAAGTCTATGCCACTCGATGACCGGAAAGTGGATTACAACAACTGCTCCATCTGTCACGTGACGAACCAGAACGCGAGCAACGGAACGCTTCCTGGCGCGGCTGATTCGTTTGTGCCGCCCGCCGGGACTTTCAAGACCATGCCGCGCTCGCACGATACCTGCTTTGATTGTCACTGGAACAATCTGAAACCTGCGAGCGACGACTGTGCGGGATGTCACAAGCCGGCCGTCGCGTTCATGCCGGCGACCTGGCCCAAACGCATTTCGGCCAAGTTCGCTCATGAAGGCGGCAAGGGCGGGCACGTGATGGAATGCACCACCTGCCACATCAACATTACTCGCGCGAGCACACTGCGCGGCTTGACCCCTGACGTTCCGATCGCGGCGTGCACAACTTGTCATAAGGACAACAAGAAAATTACTTATCCGAAGATCACGACGATTGAAGAAGAGTTTGAGCAAAACAAGAAAACCGGCGCTTGCATGTATTGCCATACATCGGACGTGGGAAAAAAGAAGCCTCCGGCGAGTCATGATGCGGCGGCGCAGTGAGGGCCGAGTTACAGAACCGCGAGCGGTAGCGAGCGGGATAAAGACTCAATGTTCACATCTTTTTCA
>DASWQK010000439.1:0-12562 GCA_036403735.1 Pyrinomonadaceae bacterium | reverse complement strand
ACGCGAATAGCGGAAAAAGGATTCTTAAGAGAGATTGAAGACCGCACACGTTACTATGGTTCATTGATCGGCGTGGGAGCAGGCGAGCCGTTTTATGTGCGCGAAGCTTTGAATGTTGACGACCCGGTTGCCCTGCTGACGCGGCCGATGAATATCTATTCCTGAAATAGAAAATCGTTTAGCCCGCCAGTTTGTGCCGATCAATGAATCAAGGCGGGCAGCAGCCCGCCTCTAAAACGAAACAGATTACTCTCTTTCTTCTCGTCCAAAATTCCGTGCGCCATGCGTCAACCGGTTCGCTTGGTTTGACAAAACCCGTCACTGGCGCGCTGACACTATTTGTCAGACCACAGTGATTGGCAGCTCCTCGCCTTGCACGCAATTTCTGCCCGCAGCCAAAACTCTTAGGTTTCCTCAGCATTCCGTTCTTCATTCCTTGAGAAAGTCTGTGGCACGAGGCTTGACATAGTCCCCCCGACAAATCGCGCGCTGCGGTTGTGGTCAGCTGAGACAAAGCCGGTGGCGCGAATAATTAAAAACCAGCTTATCTCTTAAGGAGCAAAAAGAAAGATGACTAACAAAAACCAGAAGGGCTTCTCGCTGATCGAGCTGCTCATCGTTGTGGCGATCATCGGCATCATCGCCGCTATCGCTATCCCCAACCTGCTTGCTTCGCGCCGCGCCGCGAACGAAGGTTCGGCCCAACAGTCACTGCGCACCATGAGCAGTGCTGAAGCCACCTATCAGGCCACCGCCGGTAACGGCAGCTACGGACCTGTGTCTGCGCTAATGGCCCAGAGTCTCGTCGACAGCGTGCTCGGTGGCGGCATCGCCCCCGCCGGCCAGAAGAGCGGTTACAAGTTCTCCACCGGCGCTGCGCCGGCCGCATCGACCACAGTGTTTACACTGGGTGCGACACCCGTCACCACGAGCGGTGTTACGGCGACTGGAACGCGTGACTTTTGCATTGATCAGTCCGGTGTGCTGAAAGCGAATCCGGCTGCCAGCGGTACAGTTCCTACGGACTGCAGTGTTGCCGGCTACGTCGCTATCGGCAACTAGGGTCTTAACGAACTGCCAATCATTTCCTCCGGAGGGCAGGGTCACACTACCCTGCCCTCGTTTTACTAGAACGCAATCTGCCTCGCCCCCAGGCATGATCAACTAAGGCAGGTCGGACCGCCCCGGCTACTTCAGACAAGGGTAACAGGATCCGAAATGGGCAACGAAAACCTTACTTGGGAGAAAGAGATAATCATGTCAAAACTAAAGAGCAACAAAGGCTTTTCATTGATCGAACTGCTGATTGTGGTTGCGATCATCGGCATCATCGCCGCTATCGCAATTCCCAACCTGCTCGCCTCGCGCCGCGCCGCGAACGAAGGTTCGGCTCAACAGTCACTGCGCACTATGAGCAGCGCTGAGGCAACTTATCGCTCGACCGCGGGAAACGGCAGTTATGGACCCGTGGCTAGCATGGTCACCCAGAATTTGATCGATTCAACCCTGGGCGGCGGGCAAAAGAGCGGCTACAACTTCACCACCAATACCGATCCAGTGGCTTCGACGACCGATTTCGTAATCGGAGCTACACCCGTAAATACCAGCGGTGTTACTGCCACGGGCACGCGCGACTTTTGTATTGACCAGAGCGGCGTGCTGAAAGCCAATCCGGCCGCGAGCGGTACAGTTCCTACGGACTGCACTGTTGCCGGTTTCGTCGCTATCGGCAACTAACGCCGTTTTGCAATTGGGTGCTGCTGAAGCTCCTCTCGTGCCAGGACTTCCCCAGCTTTTTCGGCAGCACCCACTTTTATTCACGAAGCCCCTATAAAAGATCAGAGGCTCAAATGCTCAAAGTAACAGGACCGCAAAAGACAAATCGGCGCGCACATCAAGCGGGCTTCTCGTTAATAGAACTACTCATCGTGGTGACCATTATCGGAATCATCGCATCGATTGCGATTCCGAACCTGCTGGCATCACGACGCGCCGCGAACGAAGGTTCGGCACAACAGTCCATTCGCACGATCGCATCCTGCGAAATCACCTACCTGCACACTCAAGGCAACGGCGCCACCTACGCAGATTTGGCTACGTTGGGCACCCAAACCTTGACCGATGCTAATCTGTCGACCGGCGCCAAGAGCGGATACAGATTTGTAATCACACCAGTCGCAGGCAACCCCCCGCAGTTCTGGGCTTATGCGATTCCGACGGTGACCAACGGTTTCAGCGCGACCGGAACAAGACGATTCGCCATCAGTGAAGACGGGGTGTTGCGGGTCGATTCAACGCTCGCCGCGCCTGCTGATGAAGCAGCCGTTCGTGCCATGCCCGCGTCAGGAAACTGACAGGCTAGATCCACAGAGAGATTCTTATGCGGAGGCTGGAGTAATAACTCCGCCTCCGCCATTTCTTTCAAGAGACCACTCCTCAATGAGTTCCCGTTCCATCACATTGTTATCAAACAAGAGTTTCGCGCGGCGCATGTCGCCTGAAACCATCCACTTGATGGCGGTTCTCGGGGCTGCGGTGATAGCTGTCTCACCAATACTTTTTTACGGCTTTCCTTCCGCTCTGGATCTCTCGAATCATTTTCGGTTTGCGTTGCCTTTCTCCGAGGCATTGCGCAGCGGTCACTTGTATCCCGGCTGGTTGGCAGAGTCGAACAATGGTTTTGGCGACGCCAGCTTTCGCTTCTATCCACCGGCCTTGTATTACCTGTTGTCACTGGCGCGAACGCTGACGGGCAACTGGTACGCGGCGACAGCTTCAACGTTTGTCGTGCTCTCGATGCTCGGGGCTTTGGGTGTTTATCTCTGGGCGCGCGAATTCACCTCAAGCGGCACAGCGATGTGGGCCGGGATCTTTTATGCGGTCGCCCCTTATCACCTCAATCAATTGTTTCAGGCGCTGCTGCTGGCAGAGTTCGCCGCCGCCGCAGTGTTGCCGTTCGCTTTCCTTTTTGCGGAAAGAGTCTGCCGGCATCGACGGCCCAGAGACATTGCCGGGCTGGCGGGCGCGTACGCGCTACTGGTCCTCACACATTTGCCGCTCACTGTCATCGGCTCGATCGCCCTGGCGTTCTATGCGTTGTTGCGCGTCGACCGAAAGAAAATTGCGAGTACGGCAGTCGCACTGGCCGCTTCGGTTGCGTTGGGACTGGCCGCGAGCGCGTGCTACTGGACGACGATGGTCGCGGAATTGAATTGGATTCGCGCCGACGACGTCAATCCCGATTCCGGACTCGATTATCGGTGTAACTTTGTCCTTTCAACATTCTCACCGGATTCAATCAACGTTTGGTGGATGAACATCCTGTTGCTGTTCAGTGCGGCGATGTTTTGGCCCGCGATCGTGCTGGTCAAACGCGCCGCGCGAGAAAAGCGCGAGGGCGATGGTCATGCGAAGCGGTTGGCCACCGGGGCCATGGCAGCCTCAATGGTGCTCGCGTTAACTCTATTTATGGCCACGCCTTTATCCCGACCGCTGTGGAATTTGGTTCGTCCGTTACAGGAGACCCAACTGCCCTGGCGCTGGCTGTCGATCACATCGATGGCCTGCTCGCTGCTATTGTCGCTGTCGATTCCATTTTGGGTCAGATTGCTAAAAACGAAAATGCGATCGCTGGTGATTTTCGCGATGGGCACCATCGCAATCTCACTGGCGTTTTCGGCGGGTCACATCATTCGCGAGGCGCGCTGGCTAACGCCATCACAATTCGAGCAAACGCTCAGCGCAATTCCGGGTTCGCTGAGTGTGTATCAATGGCTACCGATTTGGGTTCATGACCCGCTGCCACAGATGAGTGCCCAGGTGGAGGCAGGCGATCGCGCTGTGAAGATCGAAAGTTGGACGCCGCAGACGCGTGTCTTTCACGTGGCTGCGGGCGACGCAACCGAAGCCCGAATCAAGACTTTCTTCTATCCGCACTGGAGAGCGTCTGCCGGCGATCGCCAGCTTGCCGTTCATCCCGATAAAAATGGAGCTTTGATTGTCGCTTTGCCGAAAGAACCCGCGGAAATTAATCTCGAATTTCGCGAGCCGGCGCGCGTGCGAGGAGCAGCAGCGTTCACCTTGCTCGGTTGGATTTCCATCGGCGGTTTACTGCTCAAGCGCCGCTACGGAAAGGATCATGAGTCGTGAACACGATTCTTAAAGCCGATCGTCGAGTGTTAATTCTCACGGGGATGACGATCGCCGTGGTTCTGCCGATTATTTTCTTCGGTGTGCCAAACGGCGCCGACCTGCCGAACCACCTGCGTTTCGTGCAACCATTCTACGACTCGATTCGCGGAGGAAACTGGCATCCAGGCTGGCTCGCAGAATCGAATAATGGTTTCGGCGACCCTCGGTTTCGATTTTATCCGCCCGGCTTCTACTACCTGTGGATCGCGGCCCGGGTCTTAACCGGCAACTGGTACGCAGGCAGCGTCGTAACGTTGGTCTTTCTTTCCGTCGCCGGCGCCCTTGGAACTTATTTTTGGGTGCGCGCCTTTTGTACCGCGCGAACTGCGATGTGGGCCGGGATTCTGTACGCCGTTGCGCCCTTTCATCTGAGCGAGCTTTATCAGGGATCGCTGCTCGCTGAGTATGCGGCCGGCGCAGTGCTCCCTTTTGCTTTTGCCTTCACTGAAAGAATCTGTCGGGACCGCAAACTGGTGGACGTGGCAGGCCTGGCGGCGTCGTTTGCACTGCTCGTGTTAACGCATCTTCCGCTAACCGTGCTGGGCACGATCTCTTTGGCGATCTATGCGTTGCTGCGAATTGAATACAAAACATTTCGGCCCACGGTCGCTCGCCTGGCAATGGCGATTGCCGTTGGGTTAGCAGCCAGCTCATTTTATTGGGCCACAATGCTGGCCGAGCTTCACTGGATTAAGGGAAACACAGCCGAGCCAAATCCATACTATGACTATCGATTGAATTTTCTGTTTTCTCCGAGTGCGCTCGCGAATCGAAACACCTGGTACGCAAATCTGGTGGCGCTGGCGATGATAGCGTTTCTATTACCCGGAATTGTTTTGGTGCGTCGCCTCGTTCGCGATCGAGTTAACAACAAGGAATTGATAGCGGCTGCGACCGTGACTGTTACGAGCTTTATTTTCGCCACGGCGGTCAGCCGGCCGCTTTGGGCCGTTATTCCCAAACTGTCCGAGGTGCAGTTTCCCTGGCGCTGGTTGGCTATTACCTCACTGTGCGGTTCGGTCGTGGTCGCGGCCAGTCTTTCGAAGTGGATAGAGATCTTCCGGGCGCATGTTCGTCCGCGAGATATGGCCATCGCGTTCGCATTCTTGTTGTCGCTCGGATTTGTTGTCAGTCAAGTCATCATCAATTGCGATTACCTGAGTCGCGCGAGCTTTGAGACCATGGCTCGCGACGTGCGCGGCGGGCCGAGCTTCAAGGATTGGTTACCTGTTAACGCGCGCTCTCTCCTGAACCTGAATCTGACGCCAGGCAAGGTAGACGCCGGATCGAGATCTGTTATCGTGGATTCCTGGGAAGGTGAACACCGGCAATTCAAAGTTGCGGCTGGTCCTGAACCTACAGCCCGCGTGCGCACGTATTACTATCCGCACTGGAAAGCGACCGCCAATGGACAAACCCTGGCTACCCGCGCAGCGGATGACGGCGCGATTCTAATCTTTCTGCCCCCTGCCTCTGCTGATATAACGTTAACATTTCAGGAACCGGCCCGGGTTCGTTACGCCGAAGTACTCAGCCTTTTGGCCTGGCTCGCGATCACGGCGGCAGTCGTCAGTCGCTTCGCGCGCTCAACCCAAATCTCACATCACCTCCTGGTCGCTGCCAATTCGCGATGACTTCAATTGCAAAACGAGTCCTGCCTGCTTCACTCGCGCTCATTTGCGGCGCGCTGGTGGTGCTGCCGGCAATCATTTTGGGGGTGCCGAACAACAACGACCTTGCTAACCACTACCACTTTGCGATCCCCTTTTACGAAGCATTGCGTCACGGCGATCTCTACCCGGGGATTTTTGCTGCGCCCAACTTTGGTTATGGCGACGTCGTGGTGCGCTTCTATCCGCCGGCGCTTTATTACTTGATGGCAGCCGGCAGATTCGTCACCGGCAGTTGGTATTCAGCCAGTCTGTTGGCAATCACGTTCGTATCTGCTCTGGGAAGTCTCGGAGCGTACTTCTGGGCCCGTTGTTACGTGCCGCGAAATCTCGCCATCGCCGGCGCATTATTTTATGCGCTGATGCCTTATCACCTGGCTGAGTTCTATCAAGCCGCCCAATTGGCCGAGTTCACCGCGGGCGCAGCGTTGCTCTTTGCGCTGGCATTCACAAAACGAGTTTGCGATCACGGCCGTTGGCGCGACGCCGCCGGATTAGGAGTTGCTTATGCGGCCTTGATCCTGAGTCATCTGCCGCTGGCTGTGTTTGGTTCGATCACGTTGCTGCTCTATGCCTTGATGAATCTACCGCGAGTTCGCATCAGTTCGTGCCTCGTCAAACTTACAATTGCGGTGTTGACCGGTCTTGGCGCCAGTGCTTTCTACTGGGTAACGATGGTGGCTGAAATGAAGTGGATTGTGGCGGACGGAGTTAATCCGGATCCGCTCCTCGATTACAGCCACAACTTTGTCTTCTCGAGTTTCTCGCCGTCGCAGCACGAAACGATTTGGTGGATGGGGTTACTGGCAATCGCAACCATCCTGATGTGCATTCCAGCGGTTGTCACAGTAATGAAGAAGCTTCGCGTGGAATTTCAACGATCATTGTTTTCGATCTGCGCACTACTGATCTTCTCGGTCTTGATGAGCACGGTGATCAGCAAGCCTTTGTGGCAGATAATTCCCTACCTGCGCATGGCCCAGCATCCGTTTCGATGGCTGGCGGTAACTTCTGCGATTGCCCCCGTCCTGATGTCCAGCGCGGTTCCCTTCTGGCGCGCGCGTCTGCGTGACCGATACCGCCCCGTAGCGCTGGCAATGTGCGGTGTTGTGCTTATCGCGATCACATTCTCGTTAACTCAGACCGTGCGGGGCGCGATCTATCTTTCAAAGTCCCGGTTCGATCAGATCGTGGCGCCGCTTCGGGAAGCGCCGGGCATTGTCCAATGGCTACCCATTTGGGCTGGCGCCTCAGCCGGGAACAAGCCGTCATATGAAAAGTGCACACCGCCAGTCAGCGCCTCTGCGAAAATCGAGACCAGCGGCCGCGCCAATCGTGTGATTGAGTGGGGCGACGCGAAGAGATCATTTTTGGTAGATGCCGGCGCGCCTGTCGAAGCGCGCGTCGCGACGTTCTATTATCCGCATTGGATTGCCACGGCAAACGGCAAGGCTCTGCCGACGCATCCGGCCCCGGATGGTGCACTCTTGATCGACGTTCCCGCCGACGCGATGACTGTGAATCTCGAGTTTCGCGAACCGTCGCGGACAAAGATCGCGGACATCGCCAGCATATTTAGTTGGACTTTAATCGCATCGGTTCTTATATTGGGTACGTTCGCATCCACGCGCCGTGACTATGAGCCAATCGCCAACTGACGCGACGCAACATCTTCAAACCCAAAAACCGTCTCAAGGCGGCACTCCGAACAATTCAGTGAGCACCGTGCGAACGACCTTCGCGATCGCCCGCAACGCTTTTCGCGAAGCGGTGCGCGATCGAGTTCTCTACAATCTCGTCCTGTTTGTTTTGCTGCTGACCGCGGGCGCGATTTTTCTCGGCGAACTCTCGGCCGGGCAAGAAACAAAAATCATCATCGACCTGGGGCTGAGCGCGATGCTCCTCTTTGGGGTCTTCATTGCGATCTTTGTTGGCGTGGGTTTGGTCTACAAAGAGATCGAGCGGCGGACTCTTTACGCAATTCTCAGCAAGCCAATCGGCCGGGGCCAGTTTCTGCTCGGCAAGTATCTGGGACTTTGTCTCACGTTGCTGGTGAACGTGATCATCATGGGCGCCGGTGTTTCGCTCGCCCTGATTTACATTCGCCGCGGCTGGGATCCATTGGCAATAAAAATCTGGCCGGCGATCATGCTGATCTATTTCGAGCTGATGATCATCACCGGCGTTGCATTGCTGTTTTCGACCTTCTCGTCGCCGGCCCTGTCAGCTTTGCTGACATTCTTTGTTTTCGTGATCGGACACTTCAGCGCCGACTTGAAGACTCTCAGCAGTACCAGCAACCAGGTCGCTGCGCGTCTGGTTTTTCGGGCGCTCTATTATTTGCTTCCCAATCTAACAACGTACAGCGTAATCACTCCGGCCGCGCATGGAATATCGCCCGATATGCAATCCATCATCCTCGCGTTCGCATATACGATCGTGTACGACGTCGTCCTGCTGCTGGGCGCCAGCTTGATTTTCAGCCGGAGGAACTTCAAATGAAGAAGAGCCTCCTGCTGGTAATGACGATCGTGATCGCGCTCTTCGTTTCTGTTGCCCTGGTCAGGATGATCGACGCGCATCGAGCAAACGCGCCGGCGCCATTTGCCGATGAGTCGCTGTATGTGAATGCGGCGACTGCCAGGCATATGGCTCTGGCCTTCAACGGTCTCGCCGCGGATTGGTACTGGATGCGATCCTTGCAATATGTGGGCGGCAAAATCGTCACTTTTGAAGATACCCACACCGAGGGCTTTGGCCTCAGCGAGCTGGATCTTCATGTGCTGCCGTCGCTGCTGCGTCTTAGCACCGCGCTCGATCCGCAATTTATCGCGCCCTACGAATACGGCGCGATGCTTCTTCCCGAAGTAAGTCCGGATGAAGCAACCGCGTTACTAAACTCCGGCGTCGCGGCTAACCCAAACACATGGCGCTTGTACCACCTGCTGGGATACGTCTATTGGCAGCACCATCACTACGAAATGGCCAGCGAAATTTATGCAAAAGGCGGGAGTTTGCCCGGCGCGCCTCCGTGGATGGCCGCGATGGCCGCGCGCATGAAGGGCGAAGGCGGTTCGCGCGACGCCGCCGGCGAGATGTATCGCCATCTTTACGATGCCTCGAACGATCCGGCCGTCAAGGACATGGTTGACAAACAGTTAATGCGACTCAAGTCACTCGATCAACGCGACGAAATTCGAAACGCATTGAATTCCTATAAAGCGACGAACGGCCGATGTGTTTCTTCGTGGCGCGAGGTCGCGAACGAGCTGCGCGCGGCGCGATTGATTCTCGACCGAAAGACCGGCGCGCCCCTCGATCCATCAGAGACGCCTTATGAGTTGATTAAGAACGGCTGCGACGTGGGTCTGGATGTAAACACGAAGGTGCCGTTTAAATAATGAATGTTCGGAGTTCGGCCTTTAGGCGGCCGCCGCGAACCACGCCGCCTGAAGGCGGAACTCCAAACTATTGATATGCCGATAATCGAAATCAATAACCTGACAAAGGACTACGAGGTCGGATTCTGGCGTAAGCGAAAAGTGCGCGCGCTTGATGGTCTTTCACTGACGGTCGAGCCCCATCAAATCTTTGGGTTTCTGGGCGCTAATGGCGCCGGCAAGACCACTACACTCAAGCTACTGATGCGGCTGATCTTTCCGACAAACGGATCGGTGCGCATTCTCGATCGAGATATCAGCGACGTCTCGATGCACGCTCGCATCGGCTATCTTCCTGAGAGTCCTTACTTCTATGACTACCTGACCGCGCGAGAGTTTCTCAATTACTGTGGCGAGTTGTTTGGTCTAAACCGGAACGTTCGCCAGGCACGTAGTGAAGAGTTGCTGGCCCGGGTCAATCTCGATCGAAAGAGTTGGGATCGTCAACTGCGTAAATTCTCAAAAGGAATGTTGCAGCGGGTGGGTTTAGCGCAGGCTTTGGTGAATGATCCGGAAATAGTGTTTCTGGACGAGCCCATGAGTGGACTGGATCCCGTCGGGCGAAGAGAAGTACGAGACCTGATTCTAGCACTCCGCAGTGAAGGCAAGACCGTATTCATGTGTTCGCACATTCTGTCGGACATCGAAGTGCTCTGCGATAGCGTTGCAATTCTGAAAGGTGGATCCGTGGCGCGCTCAGGTTCATTGGAAGAGTTAAGAGCGCAAGCGACCAATACTATCGAGATCGTGGCTACCGGCGCCGATGCGTCTGCATTAACTCAGGCGCTCTCAATCCATGCGGAAGTGACGACCACACCGAGCGGTATTCGGATCGAAGTTGCGGATGAAAAGGATGTCGACGGCGTGATTGCGGCGGTGCGAAAGCAAAACGGAAAGCTAGTTTCAGTTCAGCCAGTGAGACAGTCGTTGGAAGATCTGTTTATGTAGGTGTCCGAAAGCCCGACTATCAGCGACGGCAAATCTCAAAGCTACTGTCGCCCTCCCTTACGGTCGGGCTTCTGACAAACTAACGCAGGATAAATCCCGTCACTTCCATCTTAATATTCGCGCGATCATCTTCCTCGGTGAATCCGTCGATTAAGATCGAAACCCGCATGGTCTTGTTCGGATCCAACTCTGGTTGGCGGCCTGGAATCACGACGACCGCTCTTTGTTTCACGGGTTTGCCATCGTGGTCCACCACTGCGCCGCGCACTTCCAAGCCGGTAATTATGCGGCCGGTGAAATTTCGCGCAGTCGTTTGCAAGGTCATCACAGTGTCGCCCAATGCTCGCTTTGCTTCATCAGCTTCGGGATCGTCGAGCGCGATCAGCTTGATATATTTGTCCCAGTCGGGTGAGCCGGGACGGATTGCGCCCTGCAATGTCGGTGGCGGGCCGGTCGCAACGGATTTGCGCAGCAGCAGATAAAAGAATCCGCCAATCACCACGGCCGCAATCGCAGCGACGACAACAATCAGCGTCATGTGCGACTTCTCTTCAGGAATGCTGTGTTCTGCCGGCATATAGCTGGCCTGACCTCCCGTTCTCATGTCTGCTTTAGACGCTTATATTACCGCACGTGTTCCTGCTTTGCGTAAGAAACTCTGGTAGTGTCTTAATTTGAGGAAGAGGTCAGTACCGGGAGCGGTAGCGACCGGGTAACATCATGGCAAACTCGATTCTTGCCATCAGTGCGACCCGGTCGCTACCGCTCCCGGTACTGACTCCATGCAATCATGAGGGCGATTACGATTAGACAACAAAGACCGGACTCGACGGAGGCATTGCAACTGCTTTCCGAACTCGACACTGATCTGCATCGCTATCCTTATCCGCCGCAAAGTCGTCATGCTTTCAGCGTCGACCGGCTCTTGCGCGAAGATGTTGCTTTCTTTGTCACGCTTTACAATGACGAACCGGCCGGGTGCGGCGGCATAAAGATCTTTCCCTCCGAGTATGGTGAAGTGAAACGAATGTATGTGCGGCCGGAGCATCGCGGGCGAGGCTTAGGAAAAGCGATGCTGGATCATCTGGCTAAGTACGCGCAGGAACAAGGCGTGGATTTGCTGAGACTCGAGACGGGAATTTATCAGATCGAGGCTGTTGGCTTGTACGAACGCTATGGCTTTCTAAGGCGCCCACCGTTTGGAGAATATCGAGAGGATCCGTTGAGCGTATATCTGGAAAAAAACTGTAGCGCAAGCCGTTAGTTTGCGCGCAAGCTAACAGCTTGCGTTACAACTCGCAACCTTTACAATTGAATCCATGAAGTGTCCTGTTTGTAAGTCATCGGAATTATCAACGACGCAATTAGAAGCGAACCTTACTTCTCATCAGTGTCCGGCGTGTCACGGGAATTGGATTGCCGGCGCTGAGTACTGGGGTTGGGTCGAGGAACACAAAAGCGATCTCGCCGAACGCGTGTTCGATCGTGAAACTCTAGAGCTCGCTGAACCGGGTTTGCCGATCGATTGTCCGGAGTGTCGCTTCCGCATGGTGAAGTATTTGGTTGGGCGCGGCCTGGGCTTCTCACTCGATCATTGTCATGGTTGCAAAGGAATTTGGCTGGACGGAAATGAATGGGAAGCTCTGAAGAAGCGGAATCTGCATGACGATTTGAACCTGATGTTCACCTCGTTCTGGCAGAACGAAGCGCAACGCCTCGAGCGCAAGAAGAAGATGGAGCAAATTTACGTCGGCCGATTCGGCGAGGAAGACTACGCGGAGATCAAGCGAATCAGATTTTGGCTGGATGCAAAAACCAATCGGGAAGAATTGATTGCCTACTTGATTGATAAAGCGCCGTTCGACGTATGAACCAGAGGTAAAGCATGGCCGAGATGGATCCAACAAAACTCTGGTATGAAACCAATCTCGACGTGTTTCTAAATCACTGGTTCTCGAATTATGACGAAGCGCGTGCCTCACGTGAACATCACGGCGGCTTCCTGCTGCCTTACCAAACTCACTTTTTCGTTTGCCAACCCGACGTGATCGCCGCCTTGGGGCTTGATCCTGAGGACTCTGATTGGGAAAAGATTGGGTACGACTGTGCGCATCCAGATGACAAGGATGCTTTCGCGCGTCTGCGCGAAAAGCGCGAAGGCGTCGTGCGTGCGGCTTCAGCAACTGCTCAATAAGATTTGTTTGTTCTGGTTTTGTGTGGCACGCGCATCTTGCGCGTGGATTCACGGGCGGGACGCCCGTGCCACGTTATCCAGCCAGCGCGGCCGCGTAAACATCTACCGTGCGCTCGACC
>DASWQK010000438.1:0-4856 GCA_036403735.1 Pyrinomonadaceae bacterium | reverse complement strand
GTGGCGGTGATTCACTTTGGCCGTGCGTCAAACGTTTATATGGTCGTCGGTAAAGGCGGCGGCGGTGACGGCGGCGGCGTGAGTCAGATGATAGAATTGGCCGGCGGACAGATGGCCGTTGAAAACAAAGGGATGCAACGGATGGAATCGCCCGAGATCGTCGCGCAAGCGAATCCTGACGTAATCCTGATGACGGATGTCGGCTATGATCGCCTGGGCGGATCACTCGATCAGATCAAAGCCTTGCCGGGCGTCTCGACTTCGAACGCCGCACGGACGGGTCGCATCTACCGAATTGAAGAGAACGTGCTAAATTACTTTGGTCCGCGCTCTGGTGAGAACATCGAAAAGGTCGCCGCAGTAATCCATCAAAAGTGACAAAGCAACGTGGCACGCGTCGAGGGCTCCTCCTGATACTGGCAATCGCCACGCTCATCGTACTCGCTGCTTCCATTCGCTTTGGCGCGATTGATTTTTCAATCGCTGATATTACCCACGCGCTAACCTCGCTGATCCCGGGACATCCTGAACCGACTCTGAACCAACGAATTTTCCTTGAGCTGCGCTTACCGCGCGCGGTTCTCTGTTTGTTTGTGGGCGCGAGTCTGGGCGTCGGCGGCACCTTGATGCAGGCGCTGTTTCGCAACCCAATTGTCGAACCAGGTCTGGTTGGAACTTCGAGTGGCGCCGCTTTCGGGTCGGCATTGTTCTTCGTGCTCGGCGGCGTCCTGCACATTGCGGCCAGTGTCTGGACGCTTCCGATCGCCGCCTGCATCGGCGGGGTAATCTCGACTTATCTGGTTTTCCTTTTGGCGAAGTCGCGTGAGGATGGACGTGCCTCGATCGTGATGCTTTTGCTGACCGGGCTGGCGGTGAATGCGCTCTTTATGAGCGCGATTGGATTTCTCTCTTACATCGCGCGCGATCCTCAGGCACGATCAATTACGTTTTGGAGTTTAGGCACTTTGTCAGGCGCGAACTGGAAATCTGTGTCGATCGTTTCGATTACCACAACTGTGGGATCCATCCTGGCACTGCGTTATGCAAAGCAGCTTAACGCGCTGATGATCGGAGAGGAAGAGGCGACCTATCTCGGCGTGAATGTTAACCGGCTGAAGTGGATCATCCTTTCAATCAACGTAGTGATCGTGGCGGTTGCTACGGCCTTCACCGGAGTGATCAGTTTTGTTGGGCTGATCGTTCCGCACATCCTGCGAATGATGCGAGGCGCGGACAATCGATTTCTGATCGTGGGCAGTGCGCTCCTGGGGGCAACGCTTCTCAGTTTAGCGGACCTGATCGCGCGGCTGGCGCTGCGGCCGGCTGAATTGCCGATTGGTATAGTGACTTCGGCAGTGGGCGTGCCGGTTTTCTTGTCGCTGCTGAGACGACGCCAGTATGTGTTCTGATCGTGTCAGAAGCCCGACCGTCAGGGAGGGCCTCTATCGTTAGGAGCCCTCCCTCACGGTCGGGCTTCTGACACTAATTCGTTATGCTGCAAGCGAGCAACGTCACCTTTCGAATCGGCGATAAGACGCTGATCTCCGACGTGTCGCTCACGTTTCCGCCCGGGCAACTTCATCTCATCATTGGCCCAAACGGCGCCGGTAAATCAACTCTCATCAAGGTCCTGGCGCGACTGCTGTGGCCGCGGACTGGGAAGATTGAGTACGAAGGTGTCGACGTAGAAGCTGCGAGCGAAGCCGATCTCGCCAAGCGCCGGGCCGTACTTTCTCAAGCGGTGGAAGTTGCTTTTCCGCTCGCGGTGCGCGAGGTCGTGATGATGGGCCGCTACCCTCACTTCGGCGGCCGGCCCGGACCAGCGGACGAAAAAATAGTCGATGATCTAATGGCCTTCTTTGACGTGACGGAATTTCGCGATCGCGATTATCAAACCCTAAGCGGAGGTGAACGGCAGCGCGTGAACTTCGCGCGCGTGCTGGCGCAACTGTGGCGGCTCACGCCGGGCTCTTCAGCGCCGAATGGTTCATCGTCAAACCCGCTTTGCCGCTTTCTCTTTCTTGACGAGCCGCTGACGTTTCTCGATATCCGCCATCAAATCGATTTCATGAAAAAAGTGCGCAGCTTCACGGATGCTCCGGACGTGGTAACTGTCGGAGTGGTCCATGATCTGAATCTGGCGGCGCGCTTTGCAGATCAGATCGTGCTGCTGGACGGCGGGCAAGTCGTGGCGGTTGGGAGTGCCACTGAGGTCCTGACGCTGGAAAATATTCGCAAAGTCTTTGACGTGCAGCCGACATTCGTCTCTGTCCCATCCGGCATGCATCTCGTCTTTGATTGAGTAGAACGCGAGGGCGGGGCAGTAGCCCGACCATAAGGGAGGGCGTTAGGCTCACATATGAAACGCCCTCCCTTACGGTCGGGCTACTGCCCCAATGCCACAAATTGCGAAGTCAACTGTGGCATCTTAAAATGCCACGACTCGCGGAGCCGCTAAATTGTTGGTAATTTTCTTCGCCACCTTTGGAGCAGTCTTTCTCGCAGAAATTGTCGGCGACAAATTGCTCTACACGACCGGCGTGCTGGCAGCGCGTTATCGCACCGCGCCCATCATGATCGGTATGGCGGCCGCGTTTATGGCGAAGATGGGTGTGGCCGTCCTGGTCGGCGAAGCGATTTCGAAATTGCCGCGGCTGCTGGTAGCGGGGATTACCGCCATAAGTTTTATCGGCGTGGCGCTCACCTTGTGGAGAAAAGACGATCAGTATCGCCACGACAGGGACAAGCACAAAGTGCACAAAGCAGCGATGGTTTCGTTTGCGGCGATCTTTTTTTCAGAATGGGGCGACGTCGGTCAAATCACCGCCGCCTCCTTCTCGGCCCGCTCCACAGCGCTGGCGATTGCAAAAGGCATCGCTGGTGCCGCCTGGCGAATTCCGCTGATCGTCTGGTTGGGCGCGGTTAGCGCGATGGTGACCAAGGGGATGTTGGCGGCATTTCTCGGCGCCGGCATTCGTCGTTGGATCCACAATCGGGTCTCACCTGCCGTCGTCCGTTATGTTGGAGTTGGTTTGTTGCTGGTTTTGGGCGTGCTGTCGGTGATCGAAATTCTACTGACTGAACGAGTGTAATTAGCCCTTCTCACTCTGGGAGAAGGGCTGGGATGAGGGTGCATGCACACCAACCTAAGCCCTCACCCCAACCCGCTCCAAAAGGGAGAGGGAGAAAACGTCGCTTACTTTGAGTCAACGCAAAATGCCGATCTTTACTCAGGAAGAAAGAAAGAGCGCGTTCCGGTTCATCGTGGCGCTGGGTTTTGTCAGCCTGTTCGCGGACATGACTTACGAAGGCGCGCACAGCGTGATTGGGCCGTTGCTCAAAGATCTCGGCGCCACGGGGACGCAGGTCGGGATCATCATGGGGCTGGGAGAGATGATTGCCGCGAGCCTGCGTTACTTTTCCGGACGACTCGCGGATCGTACCCGCGCCTATTGGACGATCACTACGCTCGGATATTTTCTGAACCTCATCGTGATCCCGGGCCTCGCATTTGCCGGGAGCTGGCAAGTTGTGGCGTTGCTGGTCGTGGCTGAACGCACCGGGAAGAGTTTGCGCGGCCCGGCGCGCGACGTTTTGCTTTCAGAAGCGACGGAAGTTGTTGGGCATGGAAAGGGTTTCGGGCTGCACGCAGCGATGGATCAGACCGGCGCGGTTTTGGGTCCGCTGCTAGTCGCTGCCTCGGTAGCTAAAACGCATCACTTTGGTCCCGCGTTCTTGTGGTTGGGCGTGCCGGCGGCGGCCGCATTCATCGCCTTGATGTTCGCGCGGGCCGCTCGGCCAAACAGAGGAACACCCCCTCCCACGCCTCACGTAATAAGATTCCCCGGCGTCTTTTGGATCTATGTGATGGCCGCGGGATTCCTGGCGCTGGGCTTTGTCGACTTTGGTTTGCTCGCTTACCACTTTCAGCAGAGTTCGCTGGTGAAGCCGGAAGTGATCCCGCTCTTATTTGCCGGCGCGATGGGCGTGAATGGCTTGACTGCATTCGTGTTTGGTCGGCTGTTCGATCGGTACGGAATTCAGATCATCGTGCTGGGAATTCTGGTTTCGCTGCTGGCTCTTCCCTTTGGTTTTCTCGGTGGGGCGAGTGGCGTCTACATCAGCGTCGCCTGTTGGGCGACCGGCATGGGCGCGCAGGATGCGACGTTGCGCTCGGGCATTTCGCAAGTCGTCTCGATGAACAAGCGTGGCAGCGCCTTCGGCGCATTCAACCTCGCCTACGGCGTGCTTTGGTTTTTGGGCAGCGTAATAATGGGCGTGCTGTATGACTTCTCGTTGATAGCACTCGTGACTTTTGGAATTATCGCGCAGCTAGCGGCGGCAGTTTTGTTCGTCTGGCTGCGCAAGCCCTTAGCAGAAGAAAAAACGACCGCTTAACAAAGCAGGTTTACCGCACGCTCGACGATCGCATGAACGCCAATCAGAACTTTCGCATTGCTCGCCGTCACCACACACAGAACCGCAAGTCCAGACAGACAGATCATGGGCAGCGATCGAACTAACGCGTTATTAGTTCGCTTGTGAATTCCGTGCGAGGAGATCTCGATCAGGCGCTTGATACGGCCCTTGACTCCCTGGGCCTCCGCGCCGACCAGATAAGCACCCAGCGGCACATCAGCGCGCGCGCCTGACGGAACCATCTTCGCGATGGTCACCAACGCTGAGGCGAGATTCAAGGCGGTGGCCCGACTCTGCTGGGCAGCGAATTCATCGGCGGCGCTCTCAGCAGACTCTGCCCACGCGCGATCTACCGCGCGTCCGAACGGAACGAGCAGCAGCGTGTCGCGACAAATCCCCAGCAGGGTGCGCTTCAAATTATCTCGCGCGGAAAGGTG
>DASWQK010000437.1:0-4746 GCA_036403735.1 Pyrinomonadaceae bacterium | reverse complement strand
GCTTGCCACAGCGAATGAAGAACTGAAGCGGGAGATTGCTGAACGCCAGCAGGCTGAAGATGCATTGCGCGGAAGCGAAGATCGCCTGCGGCTCGTCATCGACACAGTTCCCGCACTCATTCATACCGGTCTGCCGGACGGCCAACTTGATTTTTTCAATCAACGTTGGCTGGATTTCGTCGGTCTTTCGTTGGAGGACCTGTCGGGCTGGAAATGGACCGCTGCAATACATCCCGAAGACGTCGCGGCGATGGTGGAAAGGTGGCGCGCGGCCCTCGTGACCGGAGAGCCTTACGAACACGAAGCACGCGTGCGGCGGGCCGATGGGGAGTATCACTGGATGGTTCACCGCGAAGTCCCCTTGCGCGACGAGCGGGGAAACATCGTTAAATGGTATGCGTCCAGTATTGATATCGAGGACCGAAAGCGGGCCGAAGATGCATTGCGCCACAGCGAAGATCACCTTCGCATGATCATCGACACTATTCCGGTTATGGCCTGGAGCGTGCGGCCCGACGGCGTCGTTGATTTCCTGAATCAGCGCTGGTTGGACTATAGCGGTCTTTCTTTCGAGCAGCATGTTGCAGATCCGATGGGCCCAATTCATCCCGAAGACGTTCCCCGAGTCATGGAAAAGTGGCAGGCGAGCATGGCCCTTGGGAAACCATACGAGGCCGAAATGCGTTTGCAGCGAGCTGACGGGGAGTATCGCTGGTTCCTCGTTCTTACTAAGCCGCTGCGCGACGAGCAGGGAAATATAGTTGAGTGGTACGGAGTATCGATCGACATCGAAGATCGCAAGCAAGCGGAGGAGAAGCTCCAGCATAGTAAGGTCCAGTTAGCCCAAGCACAGCGCCTGGCCCACATAGGTAGTTGGGACTGGGACCTGCGCACGAATGCGGTCACTTGGTCTGACGAGCTTTACCACATCTTCGGTCTTCAACCGGGAACTATTAACGTCGCGGGGGAGGTGGACCGATTTATCCATCCGGACGATTTAGATTTGGGTTGGGATACCGTTAAACGCGCGGTGGCGAGTAAAGAGCCGTACGATTATTATCATCGCATCATTAGACCCGACGGCACTGAACGGATTGCTCGTTCGCGAGGGTCCATTATGAGCGATGAACGGGGAGAGCCGATTAAGGTATTTGGCGCTACGCAGGATGTGACGGAACTCAAGCACGCTGAAGCGAGGCTGAAGGCCACAACTGAACAGTTGCGCGCGCTTTCTGCCAACCTTCAGTCGGCGAGAGAAGAAGAAAGCAAACGCATCGCCCGCGAAATTCACGATGAACTGGGAGGGGCACTGACAAGTTGGCGATGGGATCTGGAAGAGATTCGTGACACGATCTCCGAACCTCTGGATTCGTCACAAGTCGCGGCCCTGCAAACGAAGATCGAGGCGATGATCAAACTCACTACGACTACTCTTGATATCGTCAGACGGCTCTCTTCTGAGTTGCGGCCAATGGCTCTGGATGAACTTGGATTGGTGGAAGCAATCGAGTGGCAGGCGCTACAGTTTCAAACTCGAACGGGGATTGCGGTCGAGTACGAGTACTCTCAAGAGAAGGTCGATTTGAACAGCGAGCAGTCGACCGCCGTGTTCCGCATCCTTCAGGAAGCCCTGACGAACGTTCTGCGTCATGCGCAGGCGACGAAGGTGACCATCACTATGAAGCAGGAATCCGGCGAATTCTTCCTGGCGATCAAGGACAACGGCAGGGGAATCGCAGAGAGCGAGAAGTCGGGCGCGCACTCACTGGGTCTGCTCGGCATGCGAGAGCGCGCCCATCTAATTGGCGCACAGATTGACATCACCGGGATAGAGGGAAAAGGAACTGCGGTTTCCGTGCGTATCCCAATTAGCGAATCAAGCGAGCGTCAGAAAAAAAGTTTAAGAGCTGATAACGACTCTTAATAGAGGCAATACCCTGCTTTGTATGGCGAGGAAGCAATGAAGAGAATCCTCATAGTTGACGATCATGAAGTTCTCCGGGAGGGCGTCAAACGAATCTTCGATAAACAAGCCGGCGCCATAACCTTTGGTGAGGCGAGTTCTGGACCCGAGGCCCTCAGACTTGCACGTGAGAAGGATTGGGACATCGTCGTGCTCGATCTGTCTTTGAACGGCCAAAATGGACTTGAAGTATTAAAAGAATTGAAGCAGATCCGGCCCCGGCTTCCCGTATTAATCCTAAGCATGCATACGGAAGTGCAATTTGCCCGGCGAGCTTTCAAAGCGGGCGCTTCCGGATATATCACCAAAGATAGTCCTCGATCAGAGCTAACCAAAGCGATTAATAAAGTCATTGATGAGGGAAGGTATATCAGCCAGGCTCTCGCCGAAAAGCTGTTCGTTGATATTGGCAGAGACACAGATCGACTGCCACACGAGACACTTTCGGATCGTGAGTTTGAAGTGATGCGCCTGATCGCTTCAGGAAAAACGGCGGGCGAGATTGCCAAGCTGCTCTCGCTGAGCGATAGCACGATCAGCACGTACCGTGCGAGGATCCTGGAAAAGATGGGAATGAAAACGAATGCTGAACTAACTCACTATGCCATCCAAAGCAAGTTGGTAGATTAAGACTAGTCTCTGCAACCTCACTCCTGGTAACACTCCGGTCACACTCGCCTAAGGATACTTCCCCTGGCCGCACTCGCTCAGATCGAATTTGTCGCGCAAACCGCGACAAAGATGTAGGTCAATCTCGGACAGAAGAATCACAACTACGACGATACCCGTTCGCCGTCGCTCATCTTATCCTGACAATAGGGCAGCTGCCGCCGATGGCCTAAGTTCAGATCAAAGAAGCGCGCGAAGTTTTTGCGTTCTGATTCAGTGAGGTGGTGTGTGGACAGGAAGCAAGAGTTTTCGGAAGGCGATGCTGTGCGCATAAAGGGGACATTTAATTTCTTCTTCGGGACGGTAGTCAGGGTTAATAACCAGGATGAGCGGCTCACGGTGGTGGGGCGGTTCGAGACACAACCGGACTCCGACCTACACACTATTAACGTAAGTTTTTCCGTCGTGGAGAAGTTGGGCAGGGTGGCCCAGGACATAGAAACCATCCTATTGGTTGAAGATGACGAAGTGGTCCGCAAATTGGTCAGTGAAGTCCTCGACAACGAAGGCTATCGACTATTGGAAGCGGCAAACGGCGTCGCGGCCTTATCGATCTGCGCGCAGTACGAAGATCGGATTCATCTGCTTCTCACCGATGTCATTATGCCTGAAATGAGCGGGCGCGCCCTGGCAGATCGACTGGTTCCGCAACATCCTGAGATGAAAGTATTGTTTATGTCCGGCTATACAGATGATGTCATCGCTGACCACGGAGTATTAGACGCGGGAACGGCCTTTATCCAAAAGCCGTTTGCGCCGGACGTCTTGGCAAAAAAGGTTAGGGACGTGCTCGATGGCCGAGGCCAGCTCTAAGCAAAGGAAGTAACGGCTGCGATGGAGAACATCCGAGTTTTGCTTGCTGACGATCACAAACTGGTTCGCGCCGGCATTCGCTTGCTTCTGGAAAAGCTCCCTGACGTAGAGGTTGTCGCAGAAGCGAGTGACGGGCAACAAGCGATCCGCATGGTCGAGAAATATGAGCCGCGCATAGTGTTAACGGATATCGCCATGCCCGGCTTAAATGGTTTGGAGGTCACCCGACATCTGGCAAAAGCATTTCCGCAGGTGCGGGTCGTAATTCTCTCGATGTATTCGGACCGGGGATATGTCTCTCACGCTCTGCGCGCCGGGGCGGTAGGTTATCTGTTGAAGGGCGCGGCTAGAGAGGAACTCACGTTCGCAATTCGAGCCGTGGCTCAAGGCGAGACATATCTTAGTCCGCTTGTTTCAAAACTCGTCATCAGGCAGCATAGCGGGCGCCAGGATTCCGTTGACGGTCCGCTCAAGAAACTAACACCGCGGCAACTACAAGTTCTGCAACTGATTGCTGAAGGTAAATCGACGAAGCAGGTTGCCCTGGATCTGGACATCAGTGCCAAGACAGTTGAATGTCATCGAACGCAGTTGATGGAACGTTTGGATATTCACGACATCGCAGGTTTAGTGCGCTTCGTGATTAAGGTTGGTTTATTGGAGATAGAAGACCGACCACTTCTACCTCAAACTAGAGACAGCTATGGAGGAAAAGCTAATTTGATTTCTACGCCAGGATTCCTGCCTACTTGAGTTCGTTCAGTTGGTCTTTCGCCTGCGAAATCATCCAGCGCAATTTTGTTAGATCGTCGATGGTCAAATACAGGCGCGATCTATCGAAAAAACCGCCTTCGATTGCCGCGGCGATCGCGTTGTTTTCCATTTGCTTGAACACCATGATCTCAAAATCGCCCTTCGTCCGGTAGCGAACTTCGAAGTGCGAAAGGCGGCTAATCCCATCGCCGGCCTTGACCGCTGTATCCATCGCCTTCAACAGCGCATCAATTTCATCGTAGTCGATTAAGGACCGAATCTCTCCGGTCGTTCCGCCCTCACCCGTGAGCGTGATGACTACGCCCGAGACGGTTCTGGCGGCTATCGGGTCGCGAATTTCAGTCGCCTCGACGCGCGCGGACCCGGCTCCGTTCTGCCCTCGCACGGTTCCAACCCAATGGCGGCCCTTGATCAGCAAAGTCTCCGCGCGGCCTTCAAAATCTTCGAGCTTGTTTCGGGGCTCGTAGAATTGCGGATCGCGCGGGGCCGGCAGACGTTCGAAGCGGCGCTGGCCATTGATTGAACAG
>DASWQK010000436.1:0-23720 GCA_036403735.1 Pyrinomonadaceae bacterium | reverse complement strand
TGGGTCGAAGGCGAGATTTCAAATTTTCGCGCGCACAGTTCCGGTCATTGGTACTTCACTCTGAAAGATGAATTCGCCCAATTAAAGTCCGCCTGTTATCGCAGCAGTAATCAACGAATTCGCTTTCGCCTTGAAGATGGCCTGCAGGTGCGCGCGCGCGGCCGTCTGAGCGTTTACGAGCCGAAAGGCGAATACCAGCTCATCGTCGAATCAATCGAGCCCGTCGGCGCCGGCGCGCTGCAACTCGCCTTCGAACAAACGAAAGCGCGTCTGCAAGCAGAAGGTTTGTTCGCCCCGGAGTTGAAGCGCGTGATTCCACTCTTCCCCAAACGCGTCGGGGTGGTGACTTCGCCCAACGGCGCGGCGATTCGCGACATCCTGCACGTCATCTCGCGGCGCACGCGCTCGGTTCATATCCTGATCGCCGCGGCCCGCGTGCAAGGCGAGGGCGCGTCACATGAAATTGTGCGCGCGATCAAATTTCTTAACGAACATCATCAAAGCAGTCTGGGGCAGGGCAGTTTCGACGGTGGAATCGACGTGATTATCGTCGGCCGCGGCGGCGGGTCGATTGAAGATCTTTGGGCTTTCAATGAAGAAGCGGTCGCGCGCGCAATTCGCAATTCTGCAATACCGATAATTTCCGCGGTTGGCCACGAAACTGATTTCACGATCGCAGATTTTGTGGCCGACATGCGTGCGCCGACGCCGTCCGCCGCAGCCGAGATGGTGGCCGCGCACGAAAGCGAACTATGTGCGCGGCTTGGTTCGTTGAGCGCGACCCTCGCGCGATCAATTCAATATCGCATCGCGGGCGCGCGCAATGAGGTTCAGGAACTCGCGCTCTCAAACGCCTTCGATGCGGTCGCCGGCCGAGTGCGTGACGCGTTGACGACTGCGGGCGCCGCCGAATATCGTTTGCAGGCGGCGTTGCGCGAAGCTCTGCAAGCCGCTCATCATCGTTTGGGTGATGCGAGCCGCGGCGTTTCGCCAATGCAGCTTCGATCAGTTCTGACCGCGGCCCGCGAGCGATTTGGTTCACTGAAAAAATCGCATGAGGCGGCCATGACGGTGCGCATCGACAATGCTAAACGACAGCTGGCTTTGCGCGCGTCTTCGCTCGACGCGATGTCGCCGCTAAAAGTGCTTGAGCGCGGTTATGCGATAGCTCATGATGAGCACGGCCGCGTGATCCGCGAAGCCGCTACAGTGTCTGTCGGCGACGAGCTGCGCCTTCGACTTTGGAAAGGTTCTGTTGATTGTCGCGTTGAAGGAAAGGATGAGAATTAGGCTGCACTTATTCCACTGCCCGCTTCTCTTATCTCATGTTACGATTGTGCCGAGGTAATACCGTATGACATTCACCGTCGAATTTGAGCGTGAAGACGATGGCCGCTGGTTGGCCGAGGTCCTTGAAACTTCCCGGCGTGCTCGCCTATGGGCAAGCCTCAGATGAAGCAATCGTGAAGGCGCAGGCTCTGGCCTTGCGAGCGCTGGCAGATCGGCTCGCATATCGACATCTCTAAAGTTGGTTCCGATGGGAAGAATCAGACAAATGATCGCTGTTGATGGTCGAAAGTGTTGGACGCTCTTCGATTCGGGCGCACGCAATACTTACGTGATTCCATCGGTGGCCGAGGTTCTGAAAACATCAGCCACGCCGCGGACTATTCGAACCGCGCTCGGCGGTGAAGTTAAGGAGACAAATACGGAGGCAGTTCTGCACGCTGAAATCGAGGGCCATCAGATTTCGACCTACGCGCTGGTGATCGAGGAGATCGGCAAAGACGAAGATGGTAATCGGATCGAAATCTCGTTTGGCGCCCTGGCGATGCAGCAGTGGGGAATTAGACTCAATCCCGCCGAAGAGAAACTTGACCTAACACATTATCCCGATGAGTTCGTGGAATTCTGACAGCGACGGCCTCACACTAACGTTCCGGGTTCTGTAGAAACCACTTAAATGAAACGCAATCGCATCGTCATTGATTTTGATAATAAGGAAGTCGCTCGTGCGCAGCCGCGACGCAAATCGGCCGGCGGCATCGGTCGCGTTCTCCTTTTCATCGCGGTCATCCTGCTGTTGATTGTGGGCGCTCTCGGCGCCGGCGGGTATTTTTGGTGGCGACATTATCAAAGCAGTCCGGCTTACTCACTGGCGCTACTCGTTGACGCGACGCAGCGGAACGACAAGCAAGCCGTCGACAGTATTCTCGACAACGACAAAATTGCAGCTGATTTTGTCTCGCAGATTCGCGCGCGCGTTCCCACATCCGCGCTCTGGGCCTCTCAGATCGATCCGGCAAAAATATCTCTGACGCCAAAACTCAAAGACACCGTGCACGATCAACTAATCAAACAGTTGCAGGAGCTGACTGACGTCGCGGCGGGAAAACCATTTGTGATCATCGCGCTGGCGGTCCCCCGCTTCGCCGACATCAAGCAGGAAAACAACACGGCGCACGTCACCGTAAGTCTGAAAGATGAACAGATTCAGCTTACAATGTTGGCGCAGGGCGACAGCTGGCGAGTCGTCGCAGTTCAGGATGACAAGCTCGCGAAAATGATCGCACAGGCGATGATTGGAAATCTGCCGTCGAATGGCTCGCATGTTGAAGACGAGCTGCAGCGGCAACTCAATAAGTTGATGAACCGTGAGCGGCCGCCGGGGCAGTAGCCCGACCGTAAGGGAGGGCTCATAATTAATAATTTAATGAGCACTGCTAAACCAAAAACATTTGAATCGTCGCTCGAACAACTCGAGTTGATCGTTCGCGAGCTGGAGCAAGGCGAGCTGCCGTTGGAACGCAGCCTGGAACTGTTTGAGCAGGGCGTGAAGCTGTCGCGCGAATGTCAGGATCGGCTTAATCAGGCTGAGCGCCGGATCGAGATTCTAATGCGCGATAATCAGGGCCGGCCCGCTGTGCGTCCTTTCGAAGCTGAGAACGGCGCGGACGACAGCGCCGGAGAAGACAGTGTTTGATGATGGTCCATTCCTCTGTGTCCTCTGTGGTCAACAATCCAATCGCAACTGACGCCCGTGAATTCCTTGCATCCTGTCGCCTGTCTGTCGATGCGGAACTCGATCGGCTAATCCCCAAAGAATCTGAATCGCCTCAACGCGTTCACGGCGCAATCCGCTGGAGTGTCTTCGCGGGCGGCAAACGATTTCGACCGGCGCTCTTGATGGCTGTGGGCCAAACGTTCGGCGCGCCGCCGGATCATTTGTTACGCGCGGCTTGCGCGCTCGAGCTGATTCACACCTATTCGTTGATTCACGACGATCTGCCATCGATGGACGATGATGACTTGCGACGCGGCCGCGCGACTTGTCACGTGAAGTTCGATGAAGCGACTGCGATCCTCGCGGGTGATGCGTTGCAAGCGCTGGCCTTTCAAACGATCGCCGAAGATGCAAACCTCGCGCCCGCGCTCCGCATTCAGCTGATCTCGGAAGTCGCCCGCGCATCGGGAGTACCGGGCGGGATGGTCGCAGGCCAGGCGCTCGACCTGGAAGCAGAATCGCGTGACGTCGATAGTGATGAACTGGAAGCGATTCACCATCGGAAAACCGGCGCATTGATTCGCGCGGCGGCGCGTTGCGGCGCGCTGATCGCCGGCGCAAATGAAACAGAACTCGCAGCGATCACTGCCTACGCAACGAACCTCGGCTTGCTATTTCAGATCACTGACGATCTGCTTGACGTGACAGCAACGGTTGAAGATTTAGGCAAGACTCCTGGCAAAGACGCGCGCGCGCAAAAGGCGACTTTCCCGGCGCTCTATGGAATTGAAGCCACGCGCGCACAACTCAAGACTGTCCATACCGAAGCCTGCATGGCTCTTGAAAGCGTTAAACGAAAACCGCAACTTCTGCAATCGATCGCGGATTTTATTTTGCAGCGCCAGGTTTGAACTACGCAGCATATGCTGCATAAACGCTCTTCACTTTTTCAAGAAAATCGCGACGGTCGATGATGTAGTGAAGTTTGACGGACTCGGCGATGACTTCGTCTAGTTCGGGCTGACTCTTTTTTGATTTGGCCTTCGATGGTTTCTTCGCTGCCTTCTTCTTGGTAGTCTTCTTCGAACCCTTTACCCGGTCGCTATCGCTTCCGGCACTGACTCCGCTTGCCCTGTCGCTCGCTACGCTGACACGCGACCAATCACTGGTCGAAGCCAGATGATCGATCAACTTCTCGAAGACTTCACCAGGGTCATGTTCGGTAATCCCCAGTTGATCGAGATAACCGCTGTAACGAAGACGACGGATTAGATCCATCAGCGTCAGGCGTCCTTCGAGGGTCAGGCCGCCATGCGCCTGCGAGCGACTGACGAGATATTGAATCAATAATGCTTCGCCATAAATCTTGGGCGCCAGGAACAGCCGAGCGCCGTCGCGCTCCCACCCTTCCGGCAATCGAGTCGATCTTCGCACCGCGCGAATCTCGCTGAACACTTCCTCCCAATTGGTTTTCGGATCCCGGCGCTCGAGATAATTTCGCGTCGCCTCCAGCAACCAGCGCTCATCGTTCAAATCAAGATTCAGGCGCAAAGTGTCCAACCATTCAAAGAACACGGCGCGTGAATCGGACTTCTTCTCGAGCACGAGAAATTGATCGCCCGACTGTGGCATTTTTTTCAGCAACGCGCGGCGCGGCGCATCGGTCGTCTTGCCGCCTTCGATGCAATAGGTGTCGAAGCGCGCGAGCCAACGTTTTGCAGACTTGCAAAAGGGGCAGTGTGGGTGCTTTTCGTCGCTATCGAAATAGGGCCGCTTTGCACTGCGAGTCGTCAACTCTTCAATTTCCGGAGTGTGACGTTTGATCTCTGAGAAAGCCGTGCGCGGCGCGAGACCAAGCTGTTTGGTGAAGATGTCGAAGATACAGGCGAGACAAACCAGGGTGGTGAATTCTGTCACCGTGCCGGCGGGAAATTCACTGAGATCGAGTTCGCGGTTTTTCATCACCGGCATGCGGGCCTTTTACCACAAAGAACCAAAGACACGAAACAGAATCGATTATACCTCTCCGACTTTGTACCTTTGTGTCTTAGTGGTGAAAGATCTTCAAGCGATCGCCACCAGCGACGGTTCGCTGTCTGTATGGCCCAGCACCAGATCAAGTTCAGCGGCGATATCGCCGGTCCCGGATGATAGCTTCGAGAAATCGAAAAGGTTCGGATCGAGTAAATGAGTGGGCACCGCATTGCCCAGCGCGGTCAGCATCGAAGCACGAATGTTCGGGATCTCTTTCTCCAGATCTTCGATCAGCCGTTTGATGCGCGCGCGTTTCAGGTTGGCCTGGGAACCACACAGGTCACAGGGGATGATCGGAAATTGAGATTCAGCGGCGAATTGAGCGAGGTCACTCTCGCGACAGAATGCGAGCGGCCGAATGACCGTGTTCCGGCCATCATTCGAGCGCAGCACCGGCGGCATCGCTTTCAATGATCCAACATAAAAAAGGTTCAGCAGAAAGGTCGCGATGATGTCATCGGCATGATGGCCCAACGCGATCTTGGTGCATCGTTCTTCGACGGCGATGTTGTAAAGAATGCCGCGCCGCAAACGCGAACACACCGCGCAAAACGTTTTGCCTGCGGGCGTTAATCGTTTCACGATCGAGTACGTGTCGCGCTCGACAACCCGAAATGGTACATCGCGTTCAGTCAAATACCCGGGCAACACGTCGGCGGGAAATCCCGGCTGCTTCTGATCGAGATTGACCGCAAGCAAATCAAAGCTCACCGGCGCGCGCTGCTGTACGTCGAGCAATAGATCGAGCAGCGCGTGACTGTCTTTGCCGCCCGACAGACAAACCATTATTCGATCGCCGTCTTCGATCATGCGAAAGCGTTCGACCGCTTCACCCATGCGGCGCAGCAACCTGGTTCTGGTTTTGCTTTCGATGATCACTTGTCATCAGCATGCCACGCAGCGCGCGGGAGTGACAAGCGTTACCTGAATTTGGTCGTGATCTAAATCTTGTGAACGAAGTAGATCACTACCCTGAATTTGCCGAAAGCGCCAGGCGCGCGCGCATTCGGTGGTGAGAGCAGCGGCCTCAGATCTTCTTGCGGGCGTCAGACGTCCAAACTGCGAGCACCAGAATCGTAGCCAACAACATGATCGACGCGCTCAGCAGCAGCGACCATCTCTCGGCATCCGGCCGCGATCGCAAGGCGAAGTGGATCGATAGCGGAACGATTGCTTCCAACAGCCACAATCCGAGCGAATAATAAAGCGTAGCTCTGGTGATCCCGGCGTCTGCGTAGCGGCGGATCAAACCGTTGCTAACCAGCAGGAGCAGGATAGTCACAATCAGCGTGCCCACCACTCCGAAGTTGAGAACTGAGACCAACAGAATCAGTGGGGGTAAGAGCAGATAAGCGATATGTGACTTTCTGGGTTCCGATAACAGAGCGCTTCGTTTGAAAGCCGCCATGAGGACAGGACCGGCTACCAAAAATAGATAGTATGTGAGAAGCATCCCTTTTCATCCTTTCTTGCTAAGCACGCTCTGGCAGGCGGCAATCTCGGCCGCCAGGCGAAATTCACGCCACTTAATACCCTGAGCCAGAAACATGGTCCGATCGAAATCGATAGTTCCGAGACGGCCGAAAGTATTTCGGTAATCGAACAGGCTGTTGGGAACAGGAGCTTTGGTTGTCTGCTCAAAGTCGTCTCTCTTTAACGGGCCCAGGCTTGACGCCGAAAATTGCAACGCCGCGAAGGCCCTCTCATTGTCCTTAGCATTTACGAAATCACTTGTGATCTTAAACATCAGCCGCGACCTTTCGATCGACGCATCGGCTTTATTGATCGCTTCGAGTGCCTCGGTCAACACGTCCTGGCTGCGAAGGGTTTGGCTACCCTTGCGCGCCACCGCCAGCGAAAGCTCTCTTAACGCTTGCCCGCGAATGGCGGCATCCGGAAGTTTGATCGCCAGTTGGTAAGCGTCGTCGAAATTGCCGGACTGTGTCAGCTTAGCGACGTCCAAGCGTTTAAGTAACGACCAAGCTCGATCGTGCAGGTCGGTGGATTGAATTTTGTCCACGAGCTCAGCGAGCTTAGCCAACCGATCATCGCTCGGATTCTGGCGCGTTGACCCTTCTACCAGGCTGAACATCGCCTTATCGCGTTGCTCTGCGTCAGGAATTGTGTCCGCATTCTCGCGCAGATCTTGAAATTTGTCAGGCGATCTCTGCATGTTCCTTAATCCTTCCAGCTTCCGTTGCTTGACTGGATCCAGAGTCTGTACCTGTTCCTGGAAAATCGCTTCCAGCTGAGGAAGATCCGCGGGTCCGGCAAACTTGCTCAGGCTTAGAGCCAGCGTCGCCTGCATTTCGTGGAAATATTGTTGGAGACTATCCTGGAGATCGCGTCTGACCGGCGGCGGTGCAAAAGGCTGTCCCAGCGACCTGCGCAACACACTCAGCGCCGAGGCATAGTAAACGCTCGCGCCCGGCGCATCGGTGGGAGCTGAACACAGCGCGCACGACGGAGAGAGATAGTCGCCCATGGCAATCGCAGCCATGATGCCGGAAGGCTGCGGCATATCTGACAATTGATGGACCGCTCGTTGGAAGATCATATCTGCCGCCTGCGGATCTTTACTTCTTAACTGGGCGAGCAGGTTAATGCCGGGAAAACTTACACCATTTTGCAAGCTCGTGCCAATTAGTTCGGCGGCCGCGCTTGAGTCGACTTCGAGCAGTTCCCTGGCGAGTTCCAGTTTTTGTTGGTTAACTGGACTGGCGCTCTTCATTCCGAACTGGCTTGAGACGCCGAAATCTCCCTGAGGATCGTTCTTGTTTTCCTCTTTCGTTTCAGCGAGCTGTTTCATTAACTCTTCGGCCCAGGCGCGATCTCGTGCCCACACTCGCTGAATGACCTGAGTTTGCGCGACGGTAGCCTGACGTTTGTCTGCAATTGCGCGTGCATTCTTAAACGCATCCAGAAAAATATTTCTCGCTGATGATTTGTCGAACTCCCACAACGCGTCGCCAATGAGTGATTGCAGCTCTGTGCGAATCGTCGCGTTGTCTATCTGCCGCGCCTCGAGGGCAATCCGATCAAGATTCTCGAGCCCGCGACGTTCGATTTCAGTCAGAGGTCGCGCTTCGTTTTTGGCGCCCTTCTGGTTGGCGCTACGGCTGGCGGAAGCCTGGCCCAGGCAGGCAGTCGAGATGACGATGCCCAAGCCGATAGTAACGAGACATCTTGAAACCTGTGAATTCAAGCGCATGAGTATCTCCTTTTGTTATAGACCAGGCTTCCGCGAGGCCGTGCTCTTTTTGTGAGAGCGTTAGGTGGTGCTGGTTCAGTTTGCTTCTGGCGCGAACATCTTGCGCCTAACCCGCGGGGCACCCCGGATTGACGCAACAATGCAGTCCACAAAACTCGATGGCCGCAAAGCCGACTACGCCACAGCTGGCACAAACTGCGCAAGGCCACGCGCCGCTGGTGACACCACATGCGGTGCAGTTAACTGTGCACAAATTGCCGGTGCCGGCCATGGCGCTGCCAACGCAGCTTTTGAAACAGCATTTCCAATCGCATCCGCCGCCGCCGCCGCGGTTGTTGGCATTCATGTCAAAAATGGGGCCTATCATGTCGCCGGATCCGTACTCTGAAAACAGCAAATCGCACTCAAGGCATTCGTCCGGGTTCTGTAAGCCGTGCGCATGTTTTTTCCGTAAGCTTGCGGTAAGTGCGTGGCCGTGAATTAACTTCGACCACTTTGAACTGTCCCGAAGATTTCGGTAGGGCAGTCGGTCAAGCGCGACTTGTTTTTCCGCGCGTGATGATCCGCGAGAGATTGCAGCTTCGTTGTTGTCGGGTGAACCTTTAGCAACTGCGATGTCGACGAAAGCAATCAGCAGCAGCATGCTACAAAGCACTAATTTTTGTTTCATCGTTTTTCTCCGTTCGAACTGTCGGGGAGACCAAGATGGTTCTCCTCGCGGTGGGCGAGACTCAATCGGCGGTAGATTTGCCGTTGGGACTTCTATGGGCGCCTCGGTAACCCAGCCGTCGGTTACGACCGTCGCGGTTAACGAAGCGCAGGTAAACGATGCAGTGAACGACGGAACGCTTTACCGTTTTTTCGCATCGAGTGCACGCCTTCTAACACCGTCTATCGCCGTCGTCAATGAACAGAATTTTCGCAAGGATTGCTAACAGATAACCCCAATCTACAAATAAAATTTTTTCGTATCCCACGCCGGATTGCGGCTTCAGGTTGTTAGGCGAAGCCAACTGAATCGAATGACAGCATGCGTCATAGCGAATCAGCGCTCGGTCAAACTTTGCAGCTCCTTGACTCGCCACGCCTGACCTCAAATAATGCTCGGCGTGGTGTTTTTATCAGCAGTTCTCTGAGCCCTTTCTTTCAACTAATTATGGATGGTAATCAAATGCGTATTCGGCATCTTGGCATCGCTCTCGGCATAACGATCGCGGTGCTGGTTTTGCCTCTCTTGACCGTCCACGGCGCCGGCGGCCGTATCGAAGGCAAAATCACCGATCCCAAAGGCGCGATTGTGATCGGCGCAGCCGTTACCGTCACCGATGCGGACACCAATCAGACGTTCACCGCCGTCACCGATAAGCAAGGCCGGTTCAAGATCGAGGGACTGCCGGCGGGAACCTACACGGTCACCGTTTCGGCCCAGGGATTCAGCGAGTCGCGGCGCGCGGACGTCAAAGTCGAAGAGGGCGCGGTCGCTACCACCGACTTTGCACTGGAGATTGCTCCCGTCGAAGTTGCGGTCACGGTCACGCCGGGCGAGAAGCCGAACTCTGATCCTGCCTATCAGAAACTGCGCGGAGCCGGAAAGGCGGCGGACGATTTCGCCGGGCCGTTTGCGACCGTCAACAACCTGGTACTGAAGCGCGATGCGGCCACCTTCACGCTCATGAGCGGCGAGATTTATTTTGCCCCGACCGTTGAAGATCGAAACGTCGGCGCGGTGTTCATCGGCGAAGGCGAACTGACGCTCACGCCGCCGACCGAGATCGAAAAGCACAATCTCTCGCTCTTCATAAATGAAACTGCAATTAAAGAGAGTTTCGATCGCCTCGTCATACGCTTCACCGACAAAACCTTCGAAGAGATCAAGGCTTCCGCCCAGGCAAAGATGGGCACGAACGGCCCGCAAGCGGAACGCGCCCGCGATGCGTATCGCGACAACCAAACGCTTTTGCGAAAGACGCTGCGGAGAAACGTCGAGTTGCGCACGCTCGTCGATCTCTATAACCCTAACCGGCCCGGCTTTTTCACTGCGTTCATTAACGGCAAGCGATTCAACAAACTAATTTTCCAATATGACTCGCTGGGCATTCCACAGGTTTCTCCTGAGGAAGTGTTGCTGTCGAGCTATGGCGATTCTGATCGCGGCGCGTGGACCGCATTTCATCGCGCTGAGGAATACACGAACGGCACAGCTTCTTCGGACGAAGATCATCGGCTCTATGACATCACTCGTCACGAGATCGATGCCGCCATTCGCGGCACAAAATTCGTCGCGAACGATACGGTGACCTTACGCGCGCTTGATAACGGCGCGCGCGTGCTGCCGTTTCGGTTGTTCAGTTCGCTGCGAGTGTCGCGCGTACGCGATGAAGCCGGTAACGATCTTCCCTTCGTGCAACAGAACAAGGATGAAGACGCTGACTTTGGCGTCATCTTTCCCAAACCTCTTGAATCTGGAAAGACGTACAAGCTAAATCTCGAATATGCCGGCGGTGACGCGTTGATTGACGTAGGCGGCGGCAACTTTTTTGTGAACCCCGGCGCTCGTCTCACCTGGTATCCGAACAACGAAGGCACGGCTTTCGGTGACCGCGCGCGATTCGATGTGACGTTTCGTTATCCAAAAGGCAAAACGCTAATCGGCACCGGCGCGCCGGTGTCAGAGAGTGAAGATGGCGACCTGGTCGCGTCAAAGTGGTCCAGCGGCGATACCCAATTGGCCGTCGCCGGATTCAATTACGGAATTTTTAAGAAGAAGCAGGTCGTCGACACGGACACGGGATACACCATCGAATATTACGCCAATGAAGATACGGCCAGCTTCATGGGTCGGGCCGGTCAAGTCGGCTCGATGAACACGCTCGGTATGTCCGGACGAATGCTGGCCGATGCGCAGAATTCGACGCGCATCTACAACGCATATTTCGGCAAGCTGCCTTTCGATCGGCTGGCCCTTACGCAACAACCGGCGGCCAATTTCGGCCAGGCCTGGCCGACACTTGTCTATATGCCGTTCACCGCTTTCATGGATCCGACGCAGCGTTATATGGCGAGCGGCGGCAACATACGCTTTGCCACGAACAACTTCTTTCGCTATGTCGCGCCGCACGAGATCGCTCATCAATGGTGGGGGCACATGGTTGGTTGGAAGTCTTATCACGATCAATGGATGAGTGAAGGCTTTGCAGAGTTCTCGGCGTCGCTGTTCGTTCAACTGGCAATGAGAGACGAGCACAAGTTTATCGAGTTTTGGAACGAGCAACATGATCGAATCACGCAATCCGGGCCGGCGACGCACGATTTGAAGCCTTACACCGTGGGCCCGGTCACCCAGGGATTTCGGCTCAGCAGTGGCAAGACCAATGCCGCGTATCAATTCCTGGTCTATCCGAAAGGCGCCTATATTCTGCACATGCTGCGGCAGATGATGTTCGATCGCGCCAATGGTGGGGACAAACGATTCATGGAGATGATGCAGGATTTTATCAAGTCGCATTACAACCAGGACGTCTCAACCGAGGATCTGAAACTGACAGTTGAAAAATTCATGACTAAACAGATGGACCTCGACGGCAATGGAAAGATGAACTGGTTTTTCAACGAGTATGTCTACGGCACCGAGATGCCCAGTTATCGATTTGAGTACCAATTGAATAACGGCGGCGCGACACTCAGCGGGCGGGTAACGCAGTCAGGCGTTTCTGACAACTTCAAAATGCTGGTGCCCTTGTATGTCGATTCCGGCAAAGGATTGGTTAAGCTCGGAACGGCGCGAATGATCGGCAATACAACGGTCGAATTGAAAGACCTCAAGCTGAGCGAGCCAGCAAAGCGCGCGGCGATCTGCGCGATGGCCGACGTGTTGGCGTTGAATATTCAGAACGCGAAGTGAGATGTGGCGCGCGCATCTTGCGCGTGCCTTCATGGGCGCGACGCCCCATGTCATCTCCCGAAATCCCAAAGTTTTTTGACGAAATTCTTGAATGCGTGCGCTTGCTGTGGTAAGGTGCGGCCTACTTCAAGGTGGATTTCTCGTTTGGCTCGCTCGGCGGACGGTTTTGCGAGTCCTTCCCACGATAACTAAATAGGGCAGAAACCTCAGGGTTTCCGTGGAGAATCAGATGGCTGCTGTTAAGCCCGCTCTGCAAAAAAAACCAATTACGGACGTGGCAACCCCGCAGACTAACGTGGCTCGTCTGGCCGATGCTGTTCCGCGATGCGTGACCCAGACGCCGCTCGCGTCGCCATCCGGAATCCGACCGGTTACCCTTCCCATCAATCAGCCACGGAGAGAAACCAGCTTTCAACCGAGAGTCCCCGTAATCACCGGCGAAGCAACTTATCGAGGAACGTTTCCAGTTGACGGAATCATCACAGGCCAATTGGGAGCGGCGGGCAGTGTGCTCACAGTCAAGCAACGCCCAAAGAGTGGACCAACTGACCCGGAGCCGGAACTCGATGGTGAACTCAGCTTCAAAGACATGTTGCGGATCAATGGGCACGTCGCCGGCAAAATCTTCTCGTTCAAAGGCACACTGATCGTCGATGGGTCCGCGAAGGTCGAAGCAGAAATCGATGTGGCTGTCTGCGTCATCAGCGGCATCGTGATCGGTGATGTGGTTGGGCACGAGCGCGTTGAGGTGGGCTCAGGCGCTGTCGTGAAAGGGAACATCTCAACCCCTAAGCTGTCGATCAAACCGGGTGCCGTCTTCCAGGGTGACTGTCGCATGTTGAAAGATCAGAACGGCGAGAAGTAGAAAATTTCACAACCTTCCGGTATTTCAATCTGTAGCCGTCTTCAGACGGCTTTCCCGAAGGGTTTATAGACCAGCGCTTTTAGCGCTGGGGTATCAACCGAACGTCGAACCTTAGCGCGCTTCCAGCGTGCTTTTTCATCATCCAGCTTCAAGATCACGGCTAAAGCCTTAGACATAAGCCCGTTGAAACGGGCTCATGGATTTCGGTGCATTCTTACCCGGGCGTAAAACGCCCGGTCTAGAAACCCTGCGGGAAAGCCGCGTTAACGCGGCTAAAGCACAAACCTTTTGTTTCTTCGGATCTAGCCTCGGTGACTTTGATTTTTATGATAAAGTTGCCGCGCTCTTCTATCCCTTTCAAACTGATGTTCAAACGATGATCGATCTGCGCAGCGACACTGTTACCAAACCAACGCCGGCAATGCGGCGCGCGATGGCCGACGCCGAAGTCGGCGACGACGTTTACGGTGAAGACCCGACCATCAACCGCTTGCAGGAGCGGGCTGCCGAGCTTTTTGAAAAAGAAGCGGCGCTGTTTGTGCCAACCGGCTCGATGGGAAACCAAACCGCGGTGAAGCTCCACACAAAGCCGGGTCAGGAAGTTGTCATCGAAGAGCGCGGCCACATCTACAATTTCGAGATGGCCACGATGTCCGCCTTTGCCGGAACCATAGCCCGGCCTGTGAAGAGCAACGACGGCAGCGGCATTTTGACCTGGGATGAGATCGCGGGCGCGCTGCATTTCAATTCTGCTTACTATGTCGCGCCTACGGGATTGATTGCGATCGAGAATTCGCACAACCTCGCCGGCGGATCCGTGATGACGCGCGAACGCACAGAAGATATTTGCACGCGCGCTCATGAACGTAAGCTCCCGGTGCATTTGGATGGCGCGCGAATTTTCAATGCGGCGACCGCGCTTAACGAATCAGTCGCAAATCTGGCGCGGCCCGCAGACTCAGTCATGTTCTGTTTATCCAAAGGCCTGGGCGCGCCGGTTGGATCGATGTTGCTCGGAGAGAAAGCATTTATCGATGAAGCACGTGCGATTCGCAAGATGCTCGGCGGCGGCATGAGACAAGCCGGAGTGTTGGCGGCGGCAGGATTAATCGCGCTGGAAGAATCACCAAAAGGCTTGCCGGAAGATCATGCGAACGCAAAACGTTTGGCGGAAGGTCTGGCCGAACTGCCGGGCGTGCAAATCGATCCTGAAAGAGTCGTGACCAACATCGTCATCTTCGACGTCAGCGAGACCGGACAAACTGCTGACGCGATCTGTGCGCAACTGCGAGAGCGCGGCGTGCTCGCCTCAGGATTCGGATCATCGATTCGCGCGGTGACGCATTACGACGTGGCCCGTGATGGAATTGAAACTGCGCTGCGAGAGCTGCGCAGCGTACTGACAAGTTAAGAATCAACCACAGAGGACACAGAGAAAACTTTTAGACTGTTTAGAGACGGGCTACCGCCCGCCATAGCCAATCGATAGCTCGATCTTTTTTATGTCTTGATTTCTCTGCGTCCTCTGTGGTTATGAAACCCGTAGCCAAAGAATCAAATCTCAAAACCGAAGCCATCGCCGGCGTCACGACCTTCTTCACGATGGCTTACATTGTCATCGTCAATCCGCAAATCCTCTCCGCCGGCGGCAAGACCGGAATGGCCTTCAACGGCGTGCTAACGGCAACGGTCATCATCTGTTTTACGATGACCTTGCTCATGGGTTTGTATGCGAAGCTGCCGTTCGCCGTCGCGCCCGGCATGGGCATCAACGCCTTCTTCACTTACACGATCATTCTCGGCAAAGGTGTACCGTGGCCGACGGCTCTGGGAATAATTTTTTGGGCCGGCGTTTTCTTTCTGCTGATTTCCGTGACGCCGATTCGCGAATCGATCGCCAAAGCAATTCCCACCGAAATCAGAATCGCCGCCGCCGCGGGCATTGGAATTTTTCTCACCTTCATTGGTTTGAAAAGCGCCGGCTTCATCGTTGCGGATCCGGTAACGTTGGTTAAGATCGGCGCCCTCGGAAAACCGGCACTGCTCACAATTCTGGGTGTCGCGATCTCAATTTTCCTCATGTCGCGCAAGAGCCCTTTTGCTTTTCTGGCGACCATAGTCGTCGTTACTGTGATCGCCTGGGCGCTGGGACTGGTCACCGCGCCGGCACAGAAGCTGAGTCTGCCTGATTTCAAAAGCGTCTTTCTCAAACTCGATATTTTCGGGGCGCTGAAGTTGAGTTTAGTTCCTTCGATCATCGCGATCCTCTTCACGGATCTTTTCGATTCGATCTCAACTTTCATCGGCGTCGCGCACGCCGGGGGTTTGCTTGATGAGCATGGACATCCACGCAATCTGCGACAGGGATTGATCGTCGATTCGCTGGCGACGATGGGCGCAGGACTCGCGGGCACGTCATCGGGAACTGCGTACATCGAAAGCATCGCCGGCATTGAAATGGGCGGACGCACGGGTCTGACTTCCGTGTTCACGGCGTTGTGTTTTCTGCCGTGCCTGTTTATCGCGCCGCTCGCCGGCATGGTGCCGCCGTACGCAACCGCGGCTGTTTTGATTCTGGTCGGCGCCGCGATGTTTCGCACCGTCGGCCAGATCAAATTTTCAAAAATGGAGGAAGGCATCCCCGCATTCCTCACGTTGATATTGATTCCGCTCACTTTTTCGATCACGCTGGGAATTCTCTGGGGATTCATCTCGCACGTGTGTTTGTATCTGATGGTGGGCCGACGCCGAGATATCCACCCGGTGATGTATGCACTCGCGCTAATATCGATCGGATTGCTGGTGCTTGAGCGAGTGAAGTTGTAACGCAAACTGTTGGTTTGCGCGCAATCTAACAGCACGCGTTACAGTTGCGCGAAAAATTGCCTCGTCGCATACTCAAACGCAATGAAAAAGGCCACCGTCGCCTTGATGATTTCCTCCTTCTGGATCGCGGCGTCAATGACTGCGCCTACAAGCGTGCGCGCACAGACACCGCCGGAATTTTCACGCCCGGTTCTCTTCTTCGATGTGCTTGACCTTCCGGCGCGAATTGACGAACCCAAGTTAAAGAAGAACGCGAATCAATATGTCTTGAGCTGTGCGCTCGCCAATCGATCGGGAGAACAGTTAGTCGGGCTGCGACTGACTTTGTTGGCCGTTGAATCTTCCGGCAAGCTCCGGACACGCATTAGCTGGAACGAAGCTGCCACAGTGCCGGCCTATTCGATCAAGACATTCGAGCTTACTCCCATCATCAAAGGCGAGATAAGCAACAGCGCCACCCTTTTTCTGAGCATCGATGAAGTGATTGGCCGCGAAACGATCTGGCGCACCGTCGATTCTGACAAATTGCTGCGCGCTTATGCGCGCGGACAACACGATCTGATTCCCAAAGTTCAAACGCTAATCAACAAAGTCGACACGCCACGCATGCCGGGGGTGATTCCCCTGTCGCAGAGGAAGCTGCCTTCACCGCCGGAGAAGAAGCAGTGAAGCGATCGACTCGAGGATGTGGCTGCGCGATTGCCGTGCTCGTAGTTCTGCTAGCGGCGGGCGGCGGCGCGTTTTGGAAATGGGGCTTGCCATGGTTACGTGCTCGTCCGCCTAAACCAACCGGCGAGCTGCAAGTTCATGTGCTCGATGTTGGACCAATCGAAGGCGACTCAATCCTGATCATCTCACCTGCCGGGAAATCGGTTTTGATCGACGCCGGCGACGCCGGGAAAGGTAAGCCCATACTCGATGCGCTGAAGCGTTACAAGATCGATAAGCTTGATTACTTTATCGCCACGCATCCGCATCCGGATCACATCGGCGGCGCTGATGAAGTGATGAATGCGATCAAGGTGGGAACGGTAATCGACAATGGCGTCGATCTATCGACTCCAGCTCCTTCGCCTCAGCCAGTGAAAAAGGGGGCGAAACCAGCGCCCACACCCAGTCCGGCGAAGAAAAGCAAAGTAAAATCAGTGAACAGTTTCTTTGACGAATACAAAGACGCGCTGGAAAAATCGGGCGCGCAACACGAGACGGCCGTAGCTGGAAAGAAATACGATCTCGGCGGCGGCGCGATCGTGACGGTGCTGGCGCCGAACGAGCCGTTCTTCACCAAGGACCAAATGAAAGCCGGCGGCAACGACACGAACGCGAATTCGATCGTGCTGCGTCTTGATTACGGCGATTTTTCGATGCTCTTCATGGGTGATGCCGAGGAACAATCGGAAGCTCGTCTGCTAGGCAAAGATCTTAACCTGGCGGCGAAGGTGATTAAGATTGCTCATCATGGATCGAAATACGCGACGTCGGAAAGTTTTCTGAAGCGCGTGCAACCTGAAGCTGCGATCATATCCGACGGCGAATGGAACCGTTATGGTCACCCGGCGCAATCGGTGCTCGATCGTCTGAAGGCGATGAACGCGAAAGTCTTTCGCACCGACTTGCAAGGTGAAATCAGTCTAACGACGCACGGCAAACTTGATTCGGGAAAACTTTACGACATCAAGACTGCTAAAGAGGCGAAGGAAGATGTCTGGACGGGACGCGAAGGCCAGAAAGATGATGCGTCACGATCCGGATTCATCGCGTATGGAGATTTTGGCCCGCCGCCGAAAGCGAAACCGACTGCGACAACCACAAAAACTCAAAGACACTAAGACCCTTTTTCATTTCCTTAGTGCCTTTGCGTCCTGGTGGTGAAAACTCTGATGACGAAACCAGCAACTTATGCCGAAGCCGGTGTCGATATCGATGCCGCGAATCGCGCCACTGAAAAGATCAAAGAACTCGCGCGCACTACGTTCAATGCGCGCACGCTGTCGGACATCGGCAGCTTTGGCGGTATGTTCGATGGCGCTTTCCCAAACATGCGCCAGCCGGTGCTGGTCGCATCCGCCGACGGAGTGGGCACGAAACTAAAGATCGCTTTCGCAACCGGAATTCACAACACGATCGGCCGTGACCTGGTCAACCATTGCGTCAATGACATTCTGGTCCAGGGTGCGCGGCCGCTTTTCTTTCTCGATTACATTGCGACTGGCCGTCTCTCGCCGGAAACAATCGCGAGCATCATCGAAGGCATCACCGCCGGCTGCCGCGAAAACGGATGCGTCCTGCTGGGCGGCGAGACGGCAGAGATGCCGGGTTTCTACGCGGACGGTGAATACGATGTCGCCGGGTTCATCGTGGGCATTGTCGATCGCGAGAAGATCATCGACGGTCGCACCATTCAGGCGGGTGACGTCGTGCTCGGATTACCATCCGCGGGTTTACATACGAACGGATATTCGCTGGCACGCAAACTCTTCTTTGATCACGCAGGCTATGAACCCGCCACCTATCTCGATGAATTAGGCGAGACGGTGGGGGCCGCGCTGCTGAAACCTCATTCAAGTTATCTGCGTTCGCTCGAAGGTCTGCTTGATTCCGGTAGGATCAAAGGACTTGCTCACATTACCGGCGGCGGCTTGCTGGAAAATATTCCGCGCATCCTGCCGGAAGACACCGCGGTTGAAATCAAGCGCGGCTCGTGGCCGGTGCTGCCGATTTTTGAATTGATGCAACGGCTCGGGAATATTGATGAGAGTGAAATGTTTCGTGTCTTCAACATGGGAGCAGGGATGGTGCTGATTTGTGATCAGCTTGATGCTGAAAAAATCCTTTCGCATCTTCACAGCATCGGCGAATCATGCTATACAGTGGGCGCGATTGTTCCAGGCTTACGAACCATAACAATTAGTCGACCTGCGTCTTCTTGATAAAGAACCTCGCGTAGTTTTTGTTCAAGATAGTCTCACTTTCCGGAGGTCAAAGCTGTGTCGAACTCGTCCCCCAAAACCGCGTCAAACTCTTCGCCCTCTGAATCGACAGCTAACAATCCAGAGAACCGAACATACGAGAAGCCCGTTGCCTGGCTCGCAGGCCGCGACCTGCTGGGCGGCATTAAGGGAATACTTCTCTACACCGCTTACGGCAGCAAACTCGATCCGCGCGACTGGATGACCGGGAAGGTTATTGCCTTTGATTCAGGCAATGAGCAAGAGTTTTGGTTCGATTTTCTCGCCGACGCAGGCGATGGCACGAAAGCCATGTACAGCATCGCCTACCTGACCATGACCGACCTGTGGGCAAATGCAGACAACGAGCCTCTCTCTGAGGATGGAAAGCAACAAATTGCTTTTGAAACCGGCGAAGGGCGCGAGCGGTTACCTCGGGGCCGGTTTCTGACTTTCGGGGGCGACACCGCTTATCATGTGGCGGATTATTTGACCATCGCGAATCGGATTCAGCGTCCCTTTACCTGGGCCTACCTGGACCTGCGCCGCCGAGATCAGGACATTGACGTTCGTCCAGTGTTCGGGATCCCGGGGAATCACGACTATTACGATCAGCTTGATGGGTTTCGGCGTCAATTTCGTAAATCGTCAAGAGAAGAACCACCACAACCACCAACGAAGCCGGCCGAGGGAGATGCGCAATTGGGTTTAGCCGGCTATCAGCGTCAACAGCAAGCTAGCTACTTCGCCCTCAAGCTCCCCTTTGATTGGTGGCTCTGGGCCTTGGATACGGAAACTGGTGAGATCGATCCCCGGCAAAAGAAATTCTTTCTCACGCGCGGCGATGAGAGCGACGACGCGAAAACACAACCGCCGCCCGACAAGCTGATTATCCTCACACCTTCTCCAAGTACGGTCTTCGGCAAAAGCGCTGATAGAGAGAACGACTTCAAAGCCACGAAGGCCATGATCGAGTTGTTCGAATTGTCCGAACAGGATCAGCCATTCCTTCCAAAGGTGCTGGCAGATGGCAGTCTCGATTTCAGCCAAACCGGAGATCATCAGCTAAAGCCAGGACAATGCCGTTTAGATATCGCCGGGGACGTTCATCATTACGCACGTTATTGGGGACAGCCGCCTGATAAGCCGATACCCACACGGGAACACGCGGCTCAAAAACCAGTGCCGCAGGCGAGCAGCTATGCCTCGATAGTCTCAGGCCTGGGCGGCGCATTTCATCACCCATCCAACACCTATGACGACGAGATTCAGGAGCAGGTGCTCTATCCCAGTGAGAAAACTTCAAGAGAAGCAGTCGGCAAAGAACTGTTCGATTTCAAAAGCATTTCGAGCGGGGGTTACGTGTGGTTATTCGGGGCCATCATCGCGTCTCTCATCTACTTCGCGATGTCCGTAACGCAGAGCAGTCGCCAGGATATTTCAAATATCGGTCCGCTGCCATGGGTTCACTTGAACCTGGTCAGGCAAGAACCAATAATGCCGACTGCCAAGCGTGAGGAGGCATGTGCTGAGGTACCGCCCCTGATCGCGCTCGGGCCACCCTTGCTAATTTGCGACCCAGACAAAACTCCGGTGTGCCCCCCAAGCACACGGGTCTGTACGCCAAAGCAACCGTTCTACTTCTTCATCACTGATCCCAGGTGGCCCGGAGAGCTCTGGGCGGGGACGATTCTCATCTTTCTTTCACTGGCAGGTACGATTGTAACTTTCTTTCTGAACACCTGGCTGTTCGGTCCCAAGCGAGATCTACGGAAACCCCAAGACGACAAACTGCCAAAACCGACGCCGGGCAGGAAACTTTTGCGAATCGTCCCTCCGATTGCCATCTCTGTTTTGATCGGTATGTACACGGTGGGACGCTATCGCGGCTATATCACTCCTTTTGTCAGCAGCCTGCTGGTTCTGTTCACCATGATTGTCGCCGCTGGGGGCATCGTACTCACGGTTCGCTACAACGACTACCTGTTCCAGAAAGGTCACGACGAATATATCAAAACGCGAGACCGGTTCTGGCCGTGGGTGCTGCCGTTCCTCAGTGTGCTGGTGATCGGGTCGGGACTTTCGGCGTTCGGCCGAAATAATTTACCGGCCTTGCTGGTCAGCGACATACTCTTCGCGCTGGTGTTCGTGGGGGTGCTGGTAGCGTTAATCGCGCTTCCGTTTGCTGCAGCCGGTGAGCTGTTTTATACGCTCCGTCCCCGATGGTTGGCGCCAATCCTCAAATTCTTGATTGGCCTTTGGCATGCTGTGCTGCAACTCTTCGTTCCTTTCGTCCTGATAAGAAAGGGAACGTACTTGACATGGTTGATCGTCTTGATTCTGCTCGTATTCCCGTTTCGAATTTCGGCGAAACTCTTCAAGAACAACCACGGGATATGGCTGGCGATTCTTTGGGTCGTATACGGAGGGTTCGTGCTGGTTTTGCCCTGGCTCACTTCCGAACCTTACGGCAAATGGATTTTCAATATTCCGTCGCATTTCGGCGGCGCGGATTGGTTATTAGCGCCGTGGGGCCTCGTGCCTACTGTCCTTGCTGGAGTCGTCGGCGCGGTGATGTCCTGTTTGTGGTTCGGTTGGTATCTCGGCGTCTGCTCAGCATTCAACGGTCACAACAACGAGGTCGGCGGAGCGGCCCGAATCGAAAAATTCAAACAGTTCATCCGTTTCAAAGTTACCAAAGATCGATTGACCGGCTATGTCATAGCAGTGGATGATGTGAGTCTAATCGGACAGCAGGATAAGGATGGCATCTATTACGATGGACGAGCCCTGAATCCAAAATTGATTGAGGTGTTCCATCTCGAGCCCAAGAGATGACCGGCCGCGTGCGCGACGAGGATACTAGCAATGGATGAGTGGTTGGCAGATTTCAAACAGACTATTGATTCAGCGACCGCGCGCTTGCGCGAGATCAGCGAGTCGGAAAGCGAAGTTCCGCGAGCTGAGGATCACTGGTCGTCAAAGCAGATTATCGGCCACCTGATTGATTCGGCGACGAACAATCACGCGCGTTTCGTGCTGGGCCAACTGAAGGACGATCTGGTTTTCGCGGGTTACGATCAGAACAGCTGGGTGCGCACGAATCATTATCAGCAGGCTCCGTGGGCGCAACTTGTCGACTTGTGGCGCGCTTATAATCTTCACTTGCAACACGTGATGGCGCATGCTTCGAAAGAGAAGATGACGACGCCGTGCACGCTGCACACGTTGCAGGAAATTGCTTTCAAAACGGTGCCGCAATCCGAAGCCGTGACGCTTGAATATCTAATGAAAGACTATGTGGATCACTTGAAGCATCACCTGGATCAAATTTTTCCAAACGACAAACAGTAGATGTCCAACAGTGCGGCGACAAAGCGCATCGCTATCCTGATCTCCGGTCGCGGTTCGAACATGGTTGCGCTGGCAGACGCAGTGAGTGTGGGCACGATTCCCAATGCTGAAGTCGCAATTGTGATCAGCGATAAGCGCGACGCTGCTGGTCTTGAGAGCGCCACTGAGCGTGGAATTGAAATCCTCGTGATTGAACGTGGCCCGCGCACACGCCAGGAACACGATCGTGAAATCGTGTCGGCGCTGGCAGGCCGACAGATCGATCTGGTTTGTCTGGCCGGCTACATGCGCGTGTTGTCGTCTGAATTTATTAATGCGTATCGTGGCCGCATCCTCAACATTCACCCAAGTTTGCTGCCGGCTTTTCCCGGACTCGACGCGCAGCGACAGGCGTTGGAACACGGAGCTAGAGTCAGCGGCTGCACCGTGCATTTTGTTGATGAGACTTTGGACGGCGGGCCGATCGTGACGCAGCGTGAAGTGCCGATCAATGACGATGATACAGTTGAGAGTCTGTCCGCGCGCATCTTAGTTGAAGAGCACAAGCTGTATGCTGAAGCGGTGGCCAAGGTGCTGACGAATTGTTGATTTCTCCCAACTCTTGACGGGGTCGCATGGTAGTTCGATACTGCTCTTATGAGTGATTTCATTAACCCAATTCGCGTGGAAGCGCGCCCCGGCTATCACCTCTACCTCGAATTCACCGATGGAGCGAAAGGCGAGGTCGACCTATCGAGACTCGCCGGTAAAGGTGTGTTTACGGTTTGGAATGAGTACCGCTTTTTTGAAAATGTGTGCATCGGAGATCATCGCGAGATTAAATGGGAGAACGAGATTGAATTGTGCGCTGATTCCTTTATCTGGAACTGACACACAAGTCTCCGGAGGATTTATTTCCGCAATTGCAGCGCGAACAACCTCATGCCTGAATTGTGTCGTTTCTACGGCATCATCATCAGGATGTTCTGGGAAGACCTCCACCGCCACACTTCCATGCGGCTTACGGAAATCAAGAAGCGCTGGTAAATATTTTCAGTGGCGACATAATCGCCTGATCGCTGCCTTTAGGTGCGCGAAGTTTAGTCAAGCAATGGGCGGAACTACATCGTGAGGAACTAATAGAAGATTGGAATCTCGCCAGTAGATTGCAGCCGCTAAACCGAATCGAACCGTTGCCGTAGAAAATCAATGTCCGCTGTAATCACTTCCGATGACACGCTCGTAATTGAAACGCCTGAGCGCGTGTCGCTGCATTTTGCGCTGGCTTCGATCGGCAATCGCTTTATCGCCTGCGCGATCGATCACACGATTCAGATCGTGGCGCTAATTGCGGTCGCCATTTTCTTTGCCATCATTACCGATGTGCCGAACATTGGCTCTCGGTTAATGAACGCCCCGAAGTGGGTAATCGCGTTGTTGGTGATCATTCAATTTGTGGTCATCAATGGTTATTTCGCTGTTTTCGAATGGGTTTGGCGCGGGCAGACACCCGGCAAGCGATGGCTGAAGCTGCGCGTCATCCGCGAGGACGGACGGCCGATCTCTTTTTTCGAGGCGATGATTCGCAACCTGCTGCG
>DASWQK010000435.1:0-3730 GCA_036403735.1 Pyrinomonadaceae bacterium | reverse complement strand
TGATGATCGAACCCACTATCTTTCTTCGTCGATGGAACCGGAAAGAGCAAGAACTGCGTGACTCCGTCCGCGAGATCTCTTTCGATCTGCTTTAGCGCCGAAGGGATGTTATGACGAACATTGCCGCGCAAACCGGGAATTGACTCTGTCTGATTCAATCCTTCGACCACGAAGAAAGGTTGAATCAACTGGGCCCGATTGAATTCAGTTTCCGCGCATAAATCGCGCAAGTGCTGCGAAGCTCGTAAGCGCATCAGACGCTTCATTGCGATGTCTCCTCCAACCAGGTGTCAGAACCCGGAGCGGTAGCGACGGGATCGAAGAGATGCCTTGATGAAATGCTTCGTTCCATTTTGCCCACTATGATCCGGTCGCTACCGCTCCCGGTTCTGACACCATCTCCTCCAGCCACTGTCCATGATCCAAAAAAACATGCGGCTCGATCCCTTGTCGCTGCAGAATCTTCTGCGTATTTCCCGGTCCACAGAAATGCGTCATGTCTTTGAGCCAACTATTCTGCGACAGCGCGTATTCAAATGACGATCCGCTTTTCCAGAAGAAGTATTTCTTGCCGCTCAAGTCGATCTTTCTTTCTTTCGGGACTAATCGATAAGTCGCCAGCGCTTCGATCTTACCATCAGTGTAGCCGCTCTCATGCGTAAGCTTAAGCCAACGAACCGGCGCGCCGGCCAGCGTCTCGATCCGGGGCGATTCCTGTTCGCCGAGGCTCTCAGCACATCCGTTCACCCAGACACCGCGACGCGCGAGACGCTTCCAGGTCTGCACTCCGCTGGCCCAAACAATTTGAGCACCCTCGATATTCCAATGATCCGGCAACGCATCGGCTTTGGCAATCCAAAGGGCAGTCGGGTTTTCACCCCCTCTCCCTTTGGGAGAGAGAGAATCGACTTGGATGATTTCCCGCATAAACCAATCAGCATCCGATGAATTAAGCGGCCACATCTCGTCTTTTGAAATCTTCGGCGGTCGTGGCTTCGCCGGCACGAGCGTGCAACGATCAAGCAACTCGCCGCTGTCCGTAAGACCTCGTAATAGGGTGATTTCTCCAAACGGTCGACGCAGAACGCTGGCGCCAATTTTTTGATGACAGCCACCGCCATAACTTCGCAGGATCTCGCGCTCACCCAACACGGCACTGAACGTATCCGCACAATTGAGCGGCGCCAGCAATTCGCGGATGTCTGAACGCTCACGAGAAATCTCAACCGCCAAAGCTCCCTGTGCGGGCGCAGACGGATTCTCGCGCAACGGCAGGACCATCCAACGGCACTGCGATAGAGCTTCTCGCAATTCTTTTTGCGTAGCGGCGAGTTCGCCCTGCGGGGCTGACAACAGACGATCGATCGCGGCCTTCGCGACAATCAGTCCGTCGACATCCGACTGCAGCAGTTTGCGCACGCGTGTCGGCACGTTGCCTCGAACATTGGTGAAGTTAAGTTCAGTGATTTTCGCCGGCAGTACTGCGCGCAGAAATGAATCGAGGTTGTGCGCGCGTCGTGGCGACGAAGTCAGAATAGTCATTACGCCGGTTCGCTCGACCTCGCTCCAACGACTCCGCGGCACCAGCAAGAGATCGCGCGCGTCGGCGCGCGGCAACGTCGCTATGACTTCGGTTTCTGGATCACTTTCAATCGCGAGATCTTTCCAGGAGTGAACGACCAGATCGAACTCTCCGTGCAGCAGTCCTTCGCGAAAGTCCTGCGTGAAGACTCCCTTCTCAGGCATCTGCCACAATGGATCGCTCTGGTTCTTATCGCCGAGAGATTCGTGAAAGGAATAATTGATTTCGAGGTGAGGGTGTGCGGCGCGGAGAGCGTCACCAACCTGGTACGCTTGAATTCGGGCCAGGTCACTGCGACGCGACGCGATCGTCACGCGCATAAATCTTCCCACCCGAACGGACGAAACTGCGCCTGCTGGGACTGGCGCCGGACCAACTGTTTGATTTCGGCGCGCGTGGCTTCGACGTGTCCTGCCAATCTTTCGCGCTCAGCGCGCAGCGCTTCGAAGAGCTCGTGCAATTTGATTACGGGCGTCGGCAAGGTGATTGGATCAGTTGCCGCCTCGCCCCGAAGATCCAGGCACTTTGTGAATGATGCGCTCTGCATTCGCGACCAGCGGGCAACGTCAACCGCTTTCAGCGGCGCGGCAATCACTAATCCTGCTTCCGCTTGCTCCCAACCATTGTCACCATCGATATATTGAACGAGTTCGATCTCCGGATACTCTTGCAGAAGATCCTTTGCATGCTGCCAGCTGCGATAGAACACTCGGACTTTGGTTTTGCCGATCAACCACGGCAGAATTTCCCGGGCGAGTTTCCCCGAACCGAGCACGGCCACGGTCGGCAATCCTTTTACGTGCTGGCGTACGAGACTGCCGTACGATTGACTGCCGATTCCCTGCAGATGAAGCGCGCGCACTCGCTTCGCATCAATCATGAGGTTTGTTACCAGTTGACGGAGGAAATTACCCCATGATGTTTTCGGAAACTTCGCGTTGAGCAGAAATTCTTTGAACTGGCCCATCACGGCCGTCTCGCCCACGATCGGCGAATTCAAACCGCAAATCACTTCGAGCATGAATGCGTACGCTTGTTGACCACGAAAGATTTCGACTGTGGGCGGAATGAGATTGTGGCTTTCGACGGTTTCAATCAGATCGTGATTGTCCGCTTGATTGAGAAAGAGAATTCGGCGCAGGCAGGTTTGCATTTCGAGACCGTTGAGCACCGCGGGCATCTTGTCCCGGGCCTCGCGCCGAAGGTTGACTATGACCAGTTGGTCAATCACGCGGTTATTCTAGAAAATCCGCCATTTCGATTGTCATCCGTTTGTCATGAAAAGGGGAAATTTACTCAGAGATGTGATGGGGATCACTTGATCGGCAATAGGAATTCTTCTCAAGGCTCTGCCCAAACAGTCGTTTCCACATTTGGTCGGGCCGGCAAGTACTGGGAGCGCGGACGCCCTCGTCCGCAAAGCGTGCGCAGCGCGCTAACAAGTCGAAGAAATCGGTCACCATTATTCGCGCTTTCGCGCTCAATTGCGGGCGAGGGCGCCCGCGCTCCCAGTATTTGCCAGTCCCTCTAGAACGGAAACCTGAGTTCTTGGGCAAAGCCTCTTCTCGACGTGACGACGCCAGCCGTGATACAACGCAGGACAGATGCAAAACTTCGACTTAAACAAAACTGCGGATGCCTGGGCTCCTCTGTCTCGCACCTTGTTTGTTCCGCACACAGAGAGCGAATACCGGCAGCTCGTCGAATTGCTCGATAGTCTGATCGATCAAGTTGGAGAAGACGAGTCGCATCCTCTCGCATCATTCATGGAAGTCGTCGGCATCCTGATCGAGAAGTATGAGGACGAGCATGTGCCGGAGTTGGCAGTTGAGTGATTCCCGGACCATCAATTCTGCGCCGCAATCTGATACTGCTCCAGCTTCCCATCCGGCATTTCATACGTCCACGCTCGCAAGACTTTTTGCGGAAAGCGAATCAGATAAACGCGCAGTGTCATGCCGCCGCGCAGCCCCTGACTCGCTTGAGTGAACGACTGCGGCGTGCCCAGTGGTCCCAATCCACTCGCGAAATCTTTTAGCGCATCTTCATTGAAATAGAAATTCGCGTTGTCTGTGAAGAGCGTTCGATCAACTTTTCCCGCCTGAAGATCCGCGAAGATCTTCTTCGCCTGCTCCAGCTTCGCCGGCG
>DASWQK010000434.1:0-5343 GCA_036403735.1 Pyrinomonadaceae bacterium | reverse complement strand
GCCCTTATTTATCCATACGATCGGGCGGGCGGTAGCCCGCCTCTAAACAATCCGGGTGATGCTAACGCGTTGAGCAATCGAAGTGCCGATCCAAACAAAAATGCATCGGCTATTTCTGTAGCATTTCCAGTACCGGCTCTGAGAGTGCTGTCGCTATTCTGCGATTCCCCTCTTCAGTCAGGTGCATCCCGTCCCAGCACAGCCACTGATCGCGCAAATCAACCGTGCGGCCGAGATCGACGTAACGAAGTTGGGACCGGCCGGCATATCGATGGTTGAGAAAGCTTTCCAAATCATGCTGCTGGACGACATGCGGGTCGTTAATGTAAGGCTCGCCGACGATTAAGACTCGCTTACCTTTTCCCAATGCCAGGTCCGCCGCGGCAGAAATTCGATCACAATAAAACTGATATTCAGGCGAACACGATCCAGGCTTCGCATCTTGAGGGGCTTTCCCTGTTAGCGTTCCCAATTGCTCTCGCAGGCGCGACGAATCATCTTGATCAAGACGCGGCGGACTGAAAACCGGCCGGTCATTCTTGCCCATCAGTTTCTGTTTCCAGACCGTCAGTTTATCAACGGTGAGAGCTGGGAGCAGCGGAAGATAGCCCGTTGCTGCAAAGATTGGTGACCTGTGTCGAAAGTTGTAGTAGTTGGGCGCGTCCAGATCGTTGTATCCGCTGTAGAGGACGACGAGATCGACGTCGAGATAATCGTAGTCAGTCAGGGTCTGGGTAAAGGAATAAGCGCCTTCGCCGTTAGAGCCGAGATTCAAAACATTGATCTTCTCGTTAGCGGTCGTTATGAGATGTTGAAGTTGCGCCGGAAAATCTTGTCCGGCGCGCAAGCCAAATCCCCAGGTAGTGCTGCCTCCCAAAACCGCAACGCGTTTCTCACCAGGTTGTTTTCGATCAGCGACCGGTCCGCGATAGCCCCAAAGGTTTATGCCGTGTTTGTGATGCAGGTAAAGGTCTGCGCCAAAGAGGATTGAGACACAGACTAAGCAAGAAATGATCGCCGTTGCGATCTTGCGGAGTTTTATTTTCAGGATTTCTTTTTAGCCGTCACGAGAGTGACTGGAGCGCAAGCGTCTCGCTTGCATCTGTCTGATGGTTGCAAGCGAGACGCTTGCGCTCAGTCAGCCTCAATGACCGACCATCTCAATCGCCATCACCGTAAGATCGTCAGCCACCGGCGATTGGGAAGAAAAGTCGCGCATGTCCTGGACCAGCCGGGTCACAACTGTCGCGGCCGGCAGATTAGCGCAGCCACCCAGAAACGTGTGCAGCCGATCGCCATATTCCTGATTTGTGCGATCACGCGCTTCAGATAAGCCGTCGGTGTAGAGAAGGAGGCGATCACCTTTCGCGAGTGTGAAATGAGCGCTCTCGTAACTCTCCTGGCAAAACATGCCGACTGGCAAACCGGTCGCCGCAATTGGCGTCGCGATTCCGTCATGCATGAACAGGGGCGGACAATGACCCGCGTTACAAATTTCAACGTTCCCATTCGGCGCAGCCTTGCCGCAAACGAGCGTAGCGTAATAGGGTCGCATCGTATTGTCGGCAAACAGATAATTTGCCTTTTCGACCAGGCTGCTGACGCTTAGTTGGGCGCTGATCAAGCTGCGAAAAATTGCGTGCAATCGGCTCATCAGAAGTGACGCCGCCACCCCTTTGCCTGAAACATCACCGATCAAAAAATAGAGATCGCCTGCATCAGTGCTGACCAGATCACAATAGTCACCGCTCAGTTGTCCTGCCGGCTCGTAATGATAAGAAACTTCCCAGCCGTTGAACTTGAAATTCTGTTTTGGCAGGAACTCTCCCTGAATCAACCACGCGCGGCCCAGATCGTCATCCAGATCGGCGAGTTGTGCTGGTGTCAGGCAGGTAAGACAATTTCGCGCGAGCGGATCTGCGTTCATCGCGGCCTGGCCAATCAGCTCGTGACAAACCTGGCAGACGCCGTAAGACTCCGGCGCGCTCAAACGCTCAATCGCGTTTCTCACTTCGCGCAACAGTCCATTCAATTCGAAATCGCGCGGCGCCTCATTGGCCGCCGACTCCAGCCGCTCTCTCCAATTAACTAATTCACTGCGAAGATCTGGTGTAGTCGCTCTAATCGTGGCGCTCATATCTCTCCTCTGAAGTGTTCGAAAATGCCCAAAAGTTATACGATCCGATTAGCCCGTCAGTTCGGGTAAACAAGAGATATTTTAGCCTTCAATTGAATGCAGAGCTATCCGTTTCCGTGGTTCAAACTGCGAGTTGCCGGTTTGCGCTGCCGACAATTTCCTGCAGAGCTGACATCGTGGTTTCAATGTCACCAGCCGTATTGTAACGACCGAGCGAAAAGCGGATCGATCCGCCGGCGATTGCGTTGGGAACTTTCATCGCCTGAAGCACCGCCGATCCTTCCGCAGCCCCAGAGTGGCACGCTGAGCCGGTGGATACGCAGATTCCCGACAGATCGAGTTTCATCATGATCTCTGAGCCGTCGCGGCCCGCAAAAGAAATGTTCGAGGTGTTCGGCAGGCGCTTTTCCCGCGACGCGGCGCCATTCAGTTCGGCAATTGGAAAACGGGCGAGGACTTGATCTTCCAATCGATCGCGCAAGCTGCGAATCTGATCGTGGCCGGTGAACTCCTTTGCGAGTTGGCACGCGCGCCCCAGCCCGACGATATTCGGCACCGCCTCAGTCCCCGAGCGTCGACCCTGCTCCTGTCCGCCGCCGATCACGAATGGCGGCAAAACGATTCCGCGTCTTATGTAAAGCGCGCCCACGCCTTTCGGAGAATGAAACTTATGACCGGAGATCGAAAACAGATCGACCGGCAGCTCTTTCAAGTCGATGGGAATCTTTCCCACGGCTTGCACGCCATCTACATGCACGAGCGCGCCAGAGTTTTCGCGCACGATGCGGCCAATCTCTCGGATGGGAAACAGAACTCCGGTTTCATTGTTTGCCATCATCACGGAAACGATTCCCGTGTTCGGCCGCAAAGCCTTGCGCAGGTCGTCCGTATCGAGCTCACCATTACGATCTACTTCCAGCCAGGTCACTTCGCATCCAATGTCGGTCAGATGCTCACAAAGACTACGAACTGCCTCGTGTTCGACGGTCGTCGTAATGATGTGACGCTTATCCGGGTTCTGCTCAAGAAATCCACCGATGGCCCAGTTGTTGGATTCTGAACCGCCCGAGGTGAAAGCGATTTCCGTTGAGTGCGCGGCGCCGATAAGTTGGGCCACCTGCTCGCGCGCAAGCTCGATCGCGTGGCGGGCCGCGCGACCCAGCGCGTGCGCGGACGATGGATTCCCCCACTCATCCGTCAGGTGTGGCCGCATCGCCTCGAAAACTTCCGGCGCCACTCGCGTGGTCGCGTTGTTGTCTAAATAAATCATTATGGTAAGAAATCCGGCAGGGAACGATATAAGAGATAATCGCCACTCTTCTTAATCACCATGCAGTTTATACAGCTCGGTTCAGAACTGATTACGATTGCTCCGACGGGTGCACGGGCGCCTTCATCGAGATGAATGAATTGATCGCGATTGCGGCCTTCGATGGTCCCATACCACAGGGCGTGAACATAACTGGGTTGGATGCCATCCGAAAGATAGATGGGCCGGCTTGATAGTGCGATTGCTGCGTCGTAAACATCTTTGTAGGCGGCATCGAAAACCCAACCACGCTGCGGACCCTCGCGCCGAAAGACGGATTGAAAGTAGATCGCTTGCGCCGCCATAGCTGCTAACAGAATCCCGAATATGATCCGCCGCCGCCCGGATCCCAGTGTCGTTGATCTTACTTCCTGAGCGATCGCTGAATCTTCCTCCGGCGCATCATCAAGCAGCCACCCAAGTGCCGGGACCGTTAAAATGAGCAGGAAAATCGGATACGCAACCAATCGCAGCGAGTGAAATTGATCTCCGGTGAGCGCCCCCGGCACGATTGACGCCGCCGCGCCGAACAGCACAAACCGCCACCACGGATCATGCCAATGGCGAATAATAATTACCACGACACCGATCAATACGAGGATGAAAGCGCCGATCAGAAAGCTGCCTAAAGACCCGCTCGTATGATGCCGCGGATTCCCATCGCCATCGAACAAGAGACTAATCAAACTCAAATCTTCAAAGTACCGGCGAATGAATTTCGGAAAAATCTGGCGCCACGGTGAGTCAGGTTTAATGTACGAGATCAGATAGAAGCGCTGGGTGAGTGCCTCGGGATTCTTTGACCTGAAAATGAGCAGCGGGATGAGCGTCACCGCAAACACGACCCACGTCTTGATAATGCTGACGATGCGCGTTTGCGATGTCGCAAAGAGAATCAGCCCTCCGGCGAGCATTGGACCAAGCAGTCTGCCGATGGTGTAGCTGTAGGTCAGCAGCATCAGCGTCGCCGCTAAGGCAATAATGTTGGTCCACGACCACGCCTGTTTCTTTTGAGCAGAATAAAGCGCGAGCAGAAACAACACCACCGCCATCGGATAGAAGAATGTCTCCATCACCAGACGGCTGACGTCGAACAGCCAGGGCGTGAAGATCGCTATTACGGCCACGAGCAGACCGATTATTTGTTTGCCGCTGATTCGTTTCGCCAACCATCCCAACAGCAGGCACGCCGCGAAGACCCATGAGGCGCTGTATACCCGCGCCACGAAAATGCTCGGCTTAATGACGGTGAAGGGAAGCGCCAGCAGATAGATTTGCGTCGGGTTGGCGTACTGCGTCCAGCCCGCGGTGTAAACCGGAAAGAACACGGGGAAGCGAGTGCCGAACTCGTTCGTACCGGTTTTCGCGATGCAGTAGGCGTTGTAAGAAATCGCCGATTCGTCAACGTAAAAGCCGGGTGGATTTGTCGAGAGACTGTCGATGTAAAAAAGATAGAGAAGGGCAAAACCGAGAATGATGACGACCAGACTGGTGCGTTCAAGAAATCGATTGCGACGCGGACGCTCCTCCGCCGGCGGTTTCATCTCTTCGGCACTGATTTCAGTCATCACTATTCGCGCGAGAGTATATTTGAGGCCGCGCTTCAGTCAACGACCCGACGTGGCTGTGAGGTCAGAACCATCCGCGTGAGCGGATGGGTTAATGACTCAAGCTCGTGCGCTGGGCGTATGACCCACCCGTTGACGCGGGTGGTACTGACCGGTGTTCGACAAATCTCACACGCTTTCGCATAATTCGATCATGTCTCAGTTAAATGAAAACGTAGTGCTTGATGCGCTCCGGCAAATTAAAGATCCCGATCTCCACAAAGATATCGTTACGCTTGGCTTCATCAAAGATCTGAAAATTGATAATGGCGACGTATCGTTTCGCATTG
>DASWQK010000433.1:0-6923 GCA_036403735.1 Pyrinomonadaceae bacterium | reverse complement strand
GCCATCTTCAAGGCGAAAGCGAATTCGTTGATTACTGCTGCGATAACAGGCGGACTTTAATTGGGCGAATTCATCTTTCAGAGTGAAGTACCAATGACCGGAACTGTGCGCGCGAAAATTTGAAATCTCGCCTTCGACCCAAACGGACGTGAATCGCTTTTCCAGTGTGCCGCGAATCTGCGTCGTCAACTCCGACACAGTGATCGGGCGGCGTTCAGTTTCATCGAAGAGCGATGCGAGAAGTGGTTGTGACATCAGGGCTTATTGCTGACAGTTTTTTGATAAAAGAGCTGTACGTCTTTCAACGATGGATTGACGATCTCGACACGCACCTTCCGCGAAGGTTTACTCCTGATGCTTTGATAACTCACCACGTAATGGTTTCTTGAAGCATCTCTGATCTGAGTAAATAGCGGCGTCAGCTCAGCGACAGTTCTGGGAAAGAATGCCCGGCCGCCGGTCGGCTCAGAGAGTTCGCGTAGGCCATTTTTGTTCACGCCGTTGAATTTCGGATCTCCAATGCCGATTGAATAAATCGCTACGTTCTCCTGGACTGCGGCTTCAATGGCCGCAGCCTTTTTGGCTTTGCTGGTTGTGTCTTGACCGTCAGTCAAGAGAACTATGGCCCGGCGGTCTTGAGGGTTCGCCTGTGAAAGGACCTCGTTGCAAGTCGCAACTATAGCATCCCAGATCGCTGTTGAGCCGACCAGATTGCCAGAGCCTGGTGGTATCGGACCGACGACAATGCCGCCGCGAACGTAACCAGGTGGAGCTACGATTTTTGCCCGATTGATTGCCGTCCTTAGCCGTTCCAAATCATCGGTAAGACCTTGCTCGACCGCAAGCGTGTTGGTGAAAGTCGCAACCGCCGCCTGATCGCGGCCCGGCCTTACAGTCGAAGTTAGAAAAAGCGTCGCCGCCAATTGTTGGCCGCCGAGAGTTGCTTCCTGCGAAATGCTGGTGTCGATAAGAATTGCGAATGAAAGATTTCGATATGTGATGCGACGAAAATCAGTAATAGATTGCGGCACGCCCTCCTCAACCACCCGAAAATCTTCTGATTTCAGCGACTCGACCTGTTTCCCATCCTTGTCGACCGCGGTGACAATTATCTTCACCTCGCGTGTATTCGAATTTGATTGATTTGCTTGCTGAGCGATCACCGTTGAGACACAGAGAAACGACGAAACTGTCAACAGAACTGCGATCGAAAGCCTTTTGCATCTTTGCATCATCAAACCCAATTCTAGTCGAAGCTTCCAGCGAAGAAAGAACAATTAATTACCAGCGAGCTTTTGCGGCGCGGAAAATCCCGGCGCCAGCAAATTGATCATCCTCGCCGGATTCTTGATCTGTTGCTTCGTCATCCATTCTTCGGTCTGCGCGACTAGCTGGAGGCCGCGATCACCGCCCAGCATTTCTCCTAAACGACGTCGCGCGGCCACGGCATACAGCCGCATGTCCGCGGCCTCGAATTCCTTCAGCGCTTTTTCCGTTAGTATTAACGCGTGCGCAAGGTCGCCCTGCTGCTTTGCAAGGCCCGCACGAATCAGCGTCGCGAGCGGGTTCGCATAGCCCATGTTTTCATGCTCGATCTTGTCCGCCAACCCTTCGGCCATTTTCAAACGCCGTTCGCGCTCTTTGCCAAAAGCACTGGCGAGCGCCAGGCGCGCGCGCAGCTGCATCGCGTCGATCCGCAATCCCTGAATGCGCAGCAGCATCGATTTTTCCAGCGGCCGCCATTGAGCTTCGATATGTTTCCACGCGACTTCATAATCGCCGGTGTAAAGCTCGATCTGCGCCAGCGCGACCAGCGAGCTGTAATGCTGCAAATGAAAACCCTTGCGCGGCCAGGTTGTCATTGCCGCGATCACTTCATCACGCGCTCGATCCGGATCATCGCCTGCTAACCAGATCGCGTTCAGCCGCGTGCGCAAATCAGTTGCCGCAAAAAGATTTCCCTGTTCCAACGCCGCGGAAAGCAGTTGCGGGACGCGCCGCGATACCTCAACCATTTCACCTAGATACAAAAGCGAAGTCAGCATGAAGCGATTTGCGATCGTCAATTCCCACGTCACTCCCGTGCATTGATCGCGCAAGACTTCGGCCGCGCGTTCGCAGTACTCCGCGGCGTCCTTCCAATGGCCCATCAGATACGAACTTAACCCGCGGGCCCAAATCGCCAGGCCCTTCGCATGAGGATTACCCGCGCGAGCGGCCAGCGTCTCAGTCTTTTCGAGGAGTTCTGCAACTCGTTCGGGGGCAGCGCCGCCGCCCCGCGCGGCGGCCTGGCTTACTTCGAAGGCCATCGCGCGCGCGATCCGCGAGATTTCACCGGCGCGCAACGCGAGCAAGAGGTGCAGACTTTGAAAATCGGCGCCGCGAATCAGATCAACTACGCCCAGGCCGGCCGCGACGGCCCAGCAAATGTCGATGCGCAAAAGATCAGATTCCGAAATCATCGCCGCCGGCCGTTCGGTGAAGCCCAAGCCCCGCAATTTAATAAATAATCGGCGCAATACGAGCGACAACAGCGCGCGTCTCGGACCTTTGGCGAGACGAAACCCTACGGTTTCCATGACGACGCGAAAGACTTCGAGGCCTTCTTCGATGTGTCCACCCATCAATAACTGCGCGCCTGCTCGTTGTCGCAATTCCAGCGCGCGGCGCGCCGAAGTCGTGTTCGCGGTTTCGAGAAATTCTCTGGCGGCTTCGGCCGGCCGGCCGGCGTTCGCCAGCGCATCGCCGAGGCCGATTTTCAATTCGACGAGATTTGGGGCCTCAGGTTTCAACTCGATCGCGCGACGAAAGTAGAGCGCTGCGCGATCGAATGCCAAAGCGCTCGCGGCCTTGCGCGCGGCTGCTTCTGCGTGCACGGCGGCGCGATCAGTATCTCCGGCGCCCAGATAGTCTTCATACAAACTCTCTGGATCATCGAGCCCGCGTGCCTCGATTGTCTGGGCCAACCGGCGATGAATTTGACGGCGCTCACCGTCATCCAGCAGAGATCCAATCGCCTCGCCGATGCGATCGTGATAAACCTCGACGCCATACTGCTTGCCCCCGCTGCGGATGAACTGGGCGGCGCGTAACGGAGTCAAAAACTGAAGCGGATCACCAGACACGCCTGAGGCATTGAGCGCGACAGCCTCATCAACCGGGCGGCGTGCGACCGCCAGGACATTCAGCAATTGTCGCGCTCCGGGCGGCAGTTGTTTCATGCGTTCTTCCAGCATCGTCGTCAGCGAGATTCCCGCCGTCGCCGCGCGCTCGTTCATCATTCCATAGTGCGTTAATTGCTCGAGCAGAAACGGACTGCCCGCCGCTTCATGGACGACCGAGTCAATGAACGGCTCGCCGGAAACGTCGGCCGCCGCAAAGAGCGAGCGCGTCAATTCTCTCGCTTCGCCGCCGGCCAATGGTCCAATGAACAGCTCACGACAATTTTCGCTTCCCGCTTGTAACAGAAGTTGTTTGAGAAAAGGTTGCTCGTCGATGTCTTCGGTGCGAAAGCCGCCGACAAGCAACAACGGCGGCGCATCGGGTGGCCTGAGCAATTCTTCCAGCAGGAGAGTGCTGTCGGCGTCCGCCCATTGCAGGTCGTCGATATAGAGGACCAGCGGTTGGCGGCTGGCGATGTTTACGAGCAACTCGCGCAGCGCGTCAAACGCCTGACGCCGCAGCGTGAACAGATCGATAGTCTCAGGTTGAGCAGAGCGAGCATCGAAGATCGAATCAACCTGAAGCATCACCGGAAAAACTCGCGCGAGCGCGGCCCGGTTCCGCGGCATCAAGCTTTCCGCTTTCGCACGTCGCAGCGAAGCGAGGTGCTTGCTCAGACTGTCAACTACGCCATCCAGCGCCTTGTACGGAACTGACTCTCGTTCATAACAACGACCTTGCAGGATGATCGCGTTGCGCGTTTTCTCTTTGAGTTGCTCCAGAAAAATGCGAACCAGCGTCGATTTGCCCATTCCGGAAATACCGTGGACGTAAATCACGACCGTCTGGCCTTCGCGAGTCGCGCGAAAGGCATCATGCAATTCGGCGATCTGCCGTTCGCGGCCAATAAACGACCCTGCGCTTATCGATGGCAGCGTGGTTGCGGACGAACGTGGGATCCCCAAGGCTCGCATGATTTCCCGGCCCGCCGGTCTGGTGTCCGCGTCCCGCCGCAACAACCTCATGCAAAAATCGTTAAGGTCGCGCGGTACTTCCGGATTAATCTCCAGCGGCTGAATTGGATCGCGCGTTTGCTTGCGCAGCATCACTTCAAAAAATCTTCCCCGGAAAGGAAGCCGGCCAGTCAACGCCTGATACAAAATGACGCCCACACTGTACCAATCACTCGCTTTCGAGATTGCGGTTTGCGCCCCCTGCTCAGGCGACATGTAGTCAGGAGTTCCCGCGAGCAACGTTTCGTGAAGTTCAGGATTAATGTCTTCCACCAAACCGAAATCGAGGATGACGACGCGCCCGTCTTCAGTCACGAGCACGTTCGATGGTTTGATGTCGCGATGCAGCTTGCCCATCTCATGCAGGCGATTCACTCCTTCGGCAAGCTGGCGCAGTGCAGATCGCAAGCGAGGTTCGTCTAAGAGATAATTGGCGGCGGCAAACGACTCATCATCCAGTTCGAGTGGCCGCTCCATTTCTTCAAATGAAAGGCTCGAGCTGTCAAAAATCTCGGTATCGGCTTCCGATTCAGCGGACTTGATTGAATGCTCGCGCGGTGCCGGTAGAGTATTATCGACGTCAGTCGCGGGTGAGCCCATCGTGTCCGGCCGTACGTAATTGATAAAGGTGACGCCCTTTACCAATTCCATGGTGAAGAACCAGTCATCGCCATCCGACATCAATTCGTACAGAGTTACGAGATTCGGATGCGAAACATCGGCGAGCGAGCGAAACTCGCGTTTGAAGCGATAGATGTGCGCGGCTTCGGCCCGCGTCAAAGTTTTCAGCGCCACGACCTTGTCCATCTTGCGATCGTGCGCTTCGTAAACGACGCCCATGCCTCCGGTACCCAGACGTCGAAGCAGGGTGAAGCGTTCGGTACCGACGAACTCTCTGGCGGGCTTTACCACGTGGGAACCTCTGATGCTGGAGCGATAACGCGAACCTTATTGACAGATGCGCAATTGTGCCTTACATGAATTGAGCAATCAAATGTTAGAGCATTGAAACGAGGCTAAGATGGACTGGCGTGTGTTGCTGACAACGTTCGGCGTAATTTTTTTGGCTGAGATGGGTGACAAGACTCAGATCGCCGCGATGACGATGGCCGCACAGCAGAAGCGGCCCTGGGCAGTTTTTGTCGGCGCTTCACTGGCCCTGGTCGCAGTTTCGGCAATCGGAGTGATCGTGGGCACTGTGCTCAGCCAGTATCTGCCGCTCGATTGGATTAAGCGCGTGGCCGGCGCGGCGTTTATCATCATTGGTGTATTGATCTTGACCGGAAAATTCTAGTTTTATCCATGTTGATTCGCGCTGAGAGAACAAAGTGTCAGAAGCCCGACCGTCAGGGAGGGCAACTTTTACGAGACTCGCCCTTGCTTACGCGCGGGCTTCTGACACACTAACCCAATGCCACAGACGCGACACGTTGAAAGACATTTCACCGCCGGCGAAACCGTGCGCGACATCGTGATTGGCATGTCCGACGGTTTGACGGTTCCGTTTGCGCTGGCAGCGGGATTGACCGGAGCCATCAACAGCGCCGGCATCATCGTGACGGCAGGCCTGGCTGAGATCGCCGCCGGTTCGATCGCGATGGGACTGGGCGGTTATCTGGCGGCCAAGAGTGACGCCGAACATTACGCGAAGGAACGCGAACGAGAGCATCGGGAAGTAAAAGAGATTCCCGAAGAAGAAATGCGTGAGGTGGCCCAGGTGTTTCATTCTTACGGCCTGAGCCCTGCGGAAAGCGCGCCGATCGTCGAAGCGCTCTCCAGGCATCCGAAGAAGTGGGTCGATTTCATGATGCGCTTTGAACTTGGTTTGGAAAAACCTGATCCGAAGAGAGCCTTCATTAGTGCACTGACGATTGCGCTGTCGTACATTGCGGGTGGTTTGATTCCGCTCGCGCCCTACATCGCGGCTGCTTACCTACATCGTATCAGCGTCGCGACGGCGCTCTTGATCTCCGTCGGCCTGACGGTGCTGGCGTTGATGGTTTTCGGATTTATCAAAGGACGCTTCACGGGGACGCGGCCGCTACGCAGCGCTTTGCAGACGGCGCTGATAGGAAGCCTGGCGGCCGGGGCCGCGTTTTTGATCGCGCGGTCGATTTCATGAGGTAAGAGAATCCGCAGATTACACGGATTGCCCAGATTATCGATTCGACAAGTGTTCGTTCTTAATCTGCGCAATCGGCGTAATCTGCGGATAGATAGTGATCGAAGATGAACCTGCACGTCGGCACCAGCGGCTACAGCTACAAAGAGTGGAAGGGCAACTTCTATCCGGAAGACCTGCCGGCCAAGGAGATGTTGTCCTATTACTCGCGGCGTCTGCCCGCGGTTGAAATCAACAACACGTTCTACCGGCTGCCACAAGCCTCGATGATCGAGAACTGGAAGGCGCAAGTGCCCGAGAACTTTCGGTTTTCCATCAAAGCCACCCAACGCATCACCCACATTAAGCGTTTGAACAACTGCGCGGAAGAGACGAAGTATCTGTTGGAGACGGCGGCGTTGCTCGAGCACAGACTCGGCGTAGTTTTGTTTCAACTTCCGCCGAACGCAAAGAAGGATGTCGATCGGTTGAAAGCTTTTTTGGAATTGCTTCCCAACGAAACGCGTGCGGCGTTTGAGTTCCGTCACGAGTCATGGCTGGATGATGAGGTTCGCGAAATGCTGCGCGCGAAAGAGTGCGCGCTGGTGGTTTCAGACACTGACGAGAACCCTTTGACTGAGATCATC
>DASWQK010000432.1:0-3437 GCA_036403735.1 Pyrinomonadaceae bacterium | reverse complement strand
TAGATGGTGTCGAACGCCAGTGATGACTTGCCTGACCCTGAAAGGCCGGTAATCACAGTCAATTTATCGCGAGGTATATCAACGTCGATGTTTTTGAGGTTGTGCTGGCGAGCCCCGCGGACGCTGATGCGATCGATTGCCATAATGCGTGAAACCCTTGAACTAAAGCTGCACTGCACAGATAAGAATTTGGCGTGGTGCAGAACCGAGTATCTTAACTGAGCGTGCGGGGTGCAGCAAGCGAACAACTCTTATCTCACCGGCCCAGTTCTTGTAACGCAAACTGTTAGTTTGCGTGCAAGCTAACGGTTTATAAACATTTCGTTCCTAACGGAACGACGAAGCGAGCGACGCTGAAACTAAAGCGCGTTACCAGGGCCCGATATTGATACACGACCCTCTTATCTTGACACTCGAAAACGCGAAACCTAGACTGCCAGTGTTCATCGCGGAGCAATCAGAGTGAACCTTCCGAACGCACTGACCCTTTCCCGAATCTTTATTGTGCCGCTGCTGGTAGTGGTGCTGCTCACCCCCGTGGCGGAAAATTGGTTGGGCGTGCCGCGGTATCTCCTGGGCGTATCAATTTTTGTCGCCGCGGCGCTCACAGATTATTTTGACGGAAAATTAGCTCGGAGCCGCAAGCAAGTATCGAAGATCGGGAAGCTGCTCGATCCAATCGCCGACAAGCTTCTGATCTCAGCGGCCTTGATCTCGCTGGTCGAAAATCATCTCGCCCCAGCCTGGGCGGTGGTGATCATTGTCGGCAGAGAGTTCGCGGTCACCGGCTTGCGCTCGATCGCGGCAACTGAAGGCGTGGTTATCTCGGCGTCGAAAATGGGTAAGTTCAAAATGGTCGCGCAAGTTGTGACTGTTGGCTTGCTGATTCTCTCAATTTCGCCCGGTCAATCACCGCACGTTTCAAATTTTGGTAGACCATTTCCCGCGATCACGTTTTGGACAGTACCCGAGCTGCGAACGGCCTGGTCGCATTTGTTTGGGCCGGAAAACACCACCTGGAATGATTGGCAGGTTCTGCTTTACACCGCAGGACGCGCGATGCTTTGGGTCGTGGTGATTTCCTCATTCATTTCGATGTGGGGATATTTTCGGGCGTTCTTTACAGACGTGGTTCGGAAGCAGAAGCCTGCGATCAAGCCTGCTCACTCGCCGGCTTCAACAGTGCAATAGCGTATCAGAAGCAGGATCGTGAGGAAGGCCACTTTGGTAAGATGGCCCTCGCTAACGATCGGGCATCTGACACAAGCAAAAAAGGCTCTTCAGCACGAATGCTGAAGAGCCTTCTTCTTTCACTTGAGAACGCCTGCTTATGGTTTCGGCGTCGGAGTTGGTTGCGGTTGTGGATCGCGTCGCAACGTCGGCGGCGCGGGTTTGCTGGGATCCGCCTTCTGCGTGCCGTCCGGATTCGTCGTAGTCGAATCGTCCGGCGTTGGGTTTCGTCGCTTCAGCGTTGGACGGCCAGGCGTGCCATCGTCAGCACCGGCAATCGCGCCAGTCGAAGATGCGCGCGCATTCGATAATCTGAGCAGGCGATTTTTCACGCGCTGAAATTCAGAAGAGCTAATCACGTATTCCTCGCGCTCGGGAAAACGAGCAGCGAGCGCCAACGCGGATGCGCGTCGATCCGCCGGCGCCGGGTGGTCCTGGAACATCTTCGAGATCGAGCCCGGCTTCTTCTTGTTCTTTGCTTCCAGTTTCTCAAACATGGTGGCCATCGCGCCCGGATCGTATCCGGCGGCCCACATGTACTGCACGCCCAGCTTGTCGGCTTCCTCTTCGGCGCCGCGGCTGAATTTCAGGAACGCCATGCCTTCGAAGAAGCTGCCGCCGTTGTAAAGCACGTTGCTGAGGATTGGACCACCAAGCAAAATGCCGGCGAGCATTCCGTAATCCATCACTTCCATCTTGCGTTCGTTTTCCATCGCGTGACGAGCACAGACGTGCGCGATCTCGTGCGCCATCACGCCGGCGAGTTCAGCTTCGTTGTCGGCAGCGAGAATCAGACCTTTATTTACGTAGAAGAATCCGCCCGGAAGAGCGAACGCATTCACTTCGTCTGAGTCGATCACTTTGATTGTAAACGGGACCTTTGCGTCTGAATGGAGCACGATGTTCTGACCGACGCGATTAACGTATTCGGTGATGATAGGATCGTCGACGAACTTTGCCTCTTTGTCGACCTGGGCGGCCAACATGCGACCCATCTTGACTTCCTTTTCCGTGCCGGCAGCCAACTTGCCCCAGAGACCCTTGTTGATGTTTCGCTTCCCGATCATCTCGGGATCATCGTTGGCTGACAGCGGGCCACCCTTCTTGGCGACCGTTGGCTGAGCCGTCTGCGGGTTGTTAGGTGATTGGGTTTTGCTGGTGGATGAAGCGGTTGATTGAGTCTGATCCTTGGTCTGACCCTGATCCTTGCTCTGCTGTGGAGCGGCGAATGAACTTACGCTAGCGAACCACAGGCTGGCTCCCAAGCCGATTGCCACTACGGCGCGAGAGAGGTGAAATTTCATTTGAACCTCCAACTTCAAGAGGCCGGGAGAGAACTCGGGCTTCGTCTCACGGTTGGCCGCGTTCGTCTTTTGAGCGACCACTTTGTTTTTCCGGGGGCAGCGCCCGAGGCAGCGGCACCGCAACGATTAAATGCACCGCTATGATGCCATGTTTCCTATGGAAGGTTGCGCTTCAACTTCTGGATTCGCGCAATTCATCAGGCTAACCGGCAGCACGCGACATTATAAGCCAGCAAAGACAAAAAACCTACGTAAATTGCTTGAGTGTCGGCCGCATGCTAGAGTCCGACGCCGAAGAGGGTCGTCATCGACAGTGATATCGACAAAGAGAAAGAGCCAAAGACCCCGTGCGCGCCCGACCTCGAGTAGCACTCATTCGGTTTCGATAATCGGCGCGGGCCGACTTGGATTAGCGCTCGGCATCGCTCTAAGTAAGGCCGGGTACGCGATCAACCTGGTCGTGGCGCGCAGCTCCGCGAGCGCAAAGCACGCCGCCACCCTGCTCAAAACAACTGGTGAACATGTCGGAGCAAAAGGATTAACCAAACCCTCCGGACGATTTCTTGAACTAGTCGCAAGCAGCTCGCTCATAATTGTGGCCACACCGGATGACGCGATTCCGGGCGTCGCTAAGAACCTGGCAGAGGCATTTCAGTCTCTGCAATTCACTCACGACACGCGACGCCTGGTCGCAGTGCACACGAGCGGAGCTCTGTCCTCGCGAGTATTGCAGCCGCTGAAAGCGCGAGGTCTCAGCATCGGTTCGATTCACCCTTTGGTTTCGATTAGCGACAGGAATGGAGCGGGCGACTCGTTATCGCGCGCCTTTTTCTCTCTCGAAGGCGACCCCGCCGCTATTCGCATCGGAAAACGCCTGGTCCAGGATCTGGGCGGCAGGAGCTT
>DASWQK010000431.1:0-2158 GCA_036403735.1 Pyrinomonadaceae bacterium | reverse complement strand
ATCGTTCACGCGCATGCGCGCGGTAGTTTCAAATCGTTGGGGTGCCCCGTCTCCAATTCCTGTCTGACCAGCAAAGATCAGATCGATCGTTTCCGATGCCGGTAACGCCAGCGCGAAATTCATGCCCTCGTAACTCGAGCTGAATGGACTTGACGAAGTGGCGAAGTATTGCTCGGCCACGCCTTGCAAACGGACGCGGCCACGTTCGTCGGTTGCCGGCTGCGTCTGCTCTTCGGCGCTTCCGTCCGCCGCCGCTTCGGCCGCGGCGATGTTCGGATCGTTGCCGGGATTAGCCTGGAAGATCGATTTACGGCTCTGCGCCGAGCGTAGCGTCCACTTGACGCTATCTTTGTCGTTACGTTGATTGACGAGTGTTTTTGAAGAGTTTGCGGGTTCGAGGTTGAAACGATAAGCGATCTCAGCCGAAGGGTTGACTTGCACAGATTCAAAGAGGACTTCGCTGAAACCTGCGGCGATCGCTTTCAGCGAATAACGCCCGGCGGGAATCTTCGCACTGAAGCTGCCGTCGGCGGCCGTGTAGGTCTGCTTCACGATTTGTTTCGCGCCTTCGCGTATCAGCTGGACCAGCGCCCCCGCCAACGGTGCGCCTTTGTTGTCTCGCACAGTGCCGGTGATCGTCGCCAGACCGCGCGTACCTTTGCCCATCGCGGGCAAAGCATTCGCGGTCAAAGCGACGGCAATGACCATCGCAAAAGCACAGTACTTGGAGAATAATTTCATCGTGGCCGGACCTCCTGTCGAACCTCGCCGAGGGTTCGCGCGGCTGGAGTAAAGCAAACTCGATTGTTCGTAGTCCGTTCGATTCCTAATTTGCTTCTTTCAGATGCCTCGGGCGGAAGAATACCAGCGTTAATTACTATACGCCCGCCCTGGGCGAAGGGAGACCATCACCCGTTTGAATGCTGCAATTCTCAAACACCCCGACGATCGATGTCAAGGAAACACGGTTGTCGAAGCAGAATTTTGTCGGGTCATACCCGCGTGTTACGATGACTGCTCACCAACCCCGGCAGGTTTTGGACCTTCAGAATGATGAATCAAGTACGCACGACGCGGCTCCCAAATGGCCTGACAATTCTGTCCGAGCACATGCCCGAGCTTCGTTCGATAAGCCTCGGAATCTGGTTGCGGCGCGGCTCGCGTCATGAAACCAGCGCCCTCAACGGCATGTGTCACTTCATAGAACACGCCTTATTCAAAGGTACGCAACGCCGCACGGCGCATGAGTTGGCAACCGAGTCTGATCGCCTGGGTGGACAATTTGATGCTTATACTTCGCACGAGATGACCGGGTTTGTCGCAAAAGTAGTCGACACGGAAATGCCGCGCGCGTTCGATTTGCTCTCGGACCTGGTGCTGAATCCCCGATTTGATGCGGACGATTTGGTGAAAGAGCAAAAAGTCATCATCGAAGAGATGAAGATGATCGAAGATACGCCGGAAGAGTTGTTGACTGAGCTTTTCCACGCCGCGTACTTTCCGAATCATTCGCTTGGCCGTCCCATAGAGGGGACGGAACAAACAGTATCGACCTTCGATAGTTCGATCACGGCTGACTTTCATAAACGAAATTTCATCCCGAGCAATCTAGTGGTCGCGGCAGCCGGTAACGTGGAACACAATCAGCTGGTTGAGCTGGTTACTCAGGCATTCATCGGTGAAGAGAAAAGCAGCGAACCTGAATTCGCTTCGCCTGCGCCCGCAGTTGCCGCGCCAATTCTGATCGAGCGAAAGACTGAACTCGAGCAGGCACATCTGATCATCGCGGCGCCCTGGCCTTCAGCTAAAGACCCGGATCGTTACGCAGCGAGCATGCTCGGAACTATCATCGGCGGCGGCACCTCCAGCAGATTATGGCAATCGATTCGCGAAGAGCGCGGTCTGGCATACTCGATTGGCGCGGGCGGTAACACGTTCAGCGACGTCGGCATGTTCACGATTTACGCCGGCACCTCGCCGGCGCAAATGGATGAAGTTTTTGATCTGTCTCTGCACGAGTTACGGCGAATTGTGCGGGAACCGGTCCCGGAAGATGAACTGGAACTGGCGAAGCAACAGGCCATTTCATCAGTGCTGTTGAGTCTGGAGTCATCGGGCAATCGCGTCAGCGCATTGGCGCGTCAGGAGATTATTCACG
>DASWQK010000430.1:0-3472 GCA_036403735.1 Pyrinomonadaceae bacterium | reverse complement strand
AGGTTCCGAGCTCCTTTGAATGGGCGACAGAGAACATCGCGCGCCTGAAGGAGCTTTCGATCAGTTTGAATCCAACCAACTATAAACATTGCACGCGGCGAGAAAAGGAACTTTGCTTAGGCCCTTGATTAGGCAGGGTAGATCTAACTAAGGAGACTACGATGAACGAAGTCGAAAAAGAGACTCTAAGAATGGAAGAGGAATTGACGCAAACTGAAACGAGACTGGACGTCGAGGCGCTTGATCTCATCTACGCCGACGACATCATGGTGACGGCCCCTATTGGCATCTGCGTCGATAAGCCCGCGGTGATGAGCGAAATTCGACAAGCCGCTGAGAAAGCGATCATCGGCCGGTACGACAAGGACGATCTTAAAGTCCGCGCCTACGGCGAGACGGCAGTGTCGAGTTATCGCATGACCGCGTGGGCCACCGTCGAAGGAACAGAGATCAAGCGCGCCTTGTGCATTACAAACGTTTGGATGAAGCGCAACAGTCATTGGCAGATCGTCGCGCGACACACGCAAGTCTGCCGAATGACACACCACCGGCGGGCGAAACTCGCAAGTAACTACGACGGAAATCCAATCCGACGCATCAGGCCAGCAAAACGCGGATCGGAGCGTAAGCTGTCCACCTTTGGGTCCATCTTAATCCAGACCAGCCACCACGAACGGTCTTGATAGGCCTTCTCAAGCCAGGAGAATGCTTCGTCTTGTTCGTCCAAGCCGACATAAATCAAGGCGATCGAATAGGAGGCCACATAGCGCTGTTTTGATTGCTGCACGAGTTCGGCGAGCAATTTACGCGCTTCGTCTTTGCGCCCTGATTTCGCGTAAGCTCCGATCATGGCATTGCGCCCCCACCGAACTCGCGGCGGTACTTTTCGTTTTGCGCCTTCATCTCGCTCATGAACTGGATAAATTCGGACGCTGGTCTAATGCGATTCAAATAAGCATCACGCTCGAACAAGGGATAACATGGAAAACCCTTGTCGGCAGCCTCTCTTAACCATTTGACGGCTTCATCACTCTTACCCTCCAGCGCGTAAATGCAGGCGATGTCGTAAGCGGCGTGATGATAGTTAAGGTCTTTGGGAGGATGCCTGTTAAGGATGGAAGGAATCATCGCCTCCGCGGAGTGGAAGTCACCCTTCAAAGCAAAGAGCAGAGCCTTTTGGCGCGGCAGTTCAATATCATCGGGTTCTTTCGCTGACCGTTCTTCAAGCCTCTTTTGCGCCTCCTCCAAACGGCCTTTGCCCAGGAGATACCAGGCTGAAATAGGTCCGTTAGGGTAAAGTTTCCGGTAGGCTGCGAGCCATTCATCATATTTGCCGAGCATTTGATACTGGAAGATGGTCATAGACTTGGCAAACTCGCTCGTCGGATCAATCTCGAGCGCGCGTTGCATTTCGCGCGCACCCAATTCGTCAAGGCCAATGTGGTTATAAAGGCCGCCCAGGTCCGCGTGACCGACGTTCGGGTTGAGTTGCTGGGCCAGAAGCAGTTCACGAACCGCGGCTTCGTTTTGATAACCTTCATATCCGCTCCAAAGCAGCAAAGCACGAACGAGGTGAGTTTCGGCAAGCTGCGGGTCGAGCGTCTGCGCTCGATTGATCTCGTCCTTGGCGAGCTGTATCCAAACCGGCTCCGTCGGGGCTATGAAAATCCCCTTCGCAGCGTACGCCTGGGCCAGTTGCGCGTGCGCCAGCGCGAAGTTCGAGTCGCTTTCAATGGCTTTTTTGAAATAATCAATAGCCGTCTCCGTCTGCGACTTGTTACTGTCAACAGTGCTTTGGTCAAAGCTATAGACACCCTTCACATAAAACTCATAAGCGACAGGATTTGACGTGTATCGCTTGATAAGTCGCGCCTGTTGCGACGGATCGAGTTGCAGCCGCAAACGAGAAGCGACCTGCTGCGCGACCGTATCTTGAATCGTGAAGATGTCGGTCATCCGCATATCGAAGTTGTCAGTCCACAACGACAGGCCGTCACTGGTGCGGAGTAGATTAACGCTCACGCGCAAACGGTCTTCCGCACGTTGGACGCTTCCCTCAAGCACCGCGTCGGTGTTTAGTTGTCGCGCGGCAGTGAGTGCGTCCGTCTCTTCATTCAAGTAGCGCCGCACCGCGCTCGTCGGGCGCACGGTCAGCTCGCCCGTCTGACTGATTCGCCTGATAACCGCGTCGGCGATACCCAACCCCAGATAGTTCTCTCCTGCGTCGAGCGATTTGAGCGGCAGGACGGCCAATGATTTGATTTCCGGTCGTCGCGCGTTAGCGGCGTTCCGACGTGAGACGAGCAGGTACGTTAGCGCCACGGAAAATGTCAAAACCAGCAGAGCAGCACCCGTTACGAGCGTGTGACGAGAGGGAGATCTGCGCCACCCTAACGCAGAAGTCTCAGCAGTCGCCTCTGCCGGTTTCACCGTTTCCGTCACGCTACCCAATGTCGGTGGCGCTGACTCCTGGAGCTTTCTCTCAAACGCCAACTCCTGCTTCAGACTCTGCAAGTCCAGCAGCATGTCTTTGATGGTTTGATATCGCTCGTCTCTGTTCTTGCGCAGCGCTTTCAAGACAATGCGTCCCAGTTCGGTGGGTGCTTCTGATGAATAGCGCGTCAAAGGTTGGGGCTCTTTGTCGCTCAGAACCGACGCCATGATCTCGTTTCGATTTGTACCTTCGAACGGCAAACGACCCGCGACCATCTCGTACAGCACGACACCCAGACTGAAGATATCCGTGCGCGCGTCCACTGGCAGTCCACGCGCCTGCTCAGGTGACATGTAGATGGCCGTACCCATGATCATGCCCGGGTCAGTCTTAATGTTCGCGCGCGTTGGCGCCTCGGGATCGATCGACTCAGGACCTGGATCAGTCAGTTTCGCTAAACCAAAATCCAGCACCTTGACGATACCGTCGTGCCGGATCATTACGTTTTCAGGCTTGATGTCGCGGTGGATGATCCCCGCCGCACCCGCTGCTGCGAGGGCACTGGCGATCTGAACTGCGATGTCGAGAGATTCGCTGAGTCCAGACGGCTTCTGCTCCCACTCGCGCAACGTCTCGCCCTCAATGAATTCAGTCGCTATGAAGTGGCCTGATTCCGTTTCGTCAATCTCGTAAATGGTTATGATGTTCGGATGGTTTAGCGCCGACGCAGCTTTTGCTTCTTGTACAAACCTGCGCATCCGATCGTGATTGGCAGCGAGATCAGCAGGCAAAACTTTCAGCGCCACTTTGCGATCCAGCTTCGTGTCCTGCGCCAGGTACACCTCGCCCATTCCACCCGCGCCAATCTTTGCGCGGATTTCATAGCGGCCGAGTCTGGTGCCGGTGGGAATAGTCAAAGCTGTGGTTCGTCTCAAGTCACTGCGGCAATCCAACGCGCCGTATCAAATCCGCGAAGCGCGCGTCGGAGCGGAGGCTGCCCAGCCTGGGATCGACCTTGAGATAGATCAGCAAGTCAGA
>DASWQK010000429.1:0-2436 GCA_036403735.1 Pyrinomonadaceae bacterium | reverse complement strand
TGCCTGGGCTTGATCAGCGCGAAGCTTTTGATAGCCGGAAAGATCGAGAGCCTTAGCCAGCGCAGCTTCGTAATCACCGCTGTCGTAATCCAATCCAGTCGCGGTGTGAAAAGGGAACTCGTCCGCGTTCGGAAAGTTCTTTCGTCGCACTGCTACGGGATCGAGATTAAGTTCGCGGGCGATGACATCCATGATGCGCTCGACTACATAAGTCGCTTCGGGCCGGCCCGCGCCGCGATAAGCGTCCGTCGACATCTTGTTCGTGAAGACGCCTTGAACGTTCATCTGAATCGCCGGGATTTTGTAAGCACCGGACAACATCAAACCCGTCAGGGTCGGAATCGCCGGCGTCAGCAGCTGATGATAGGCGCCGAGGTCGGCGATGACGTTGTAACGCAATCCCGTGATCGTGCCGTCGTTCTTAACGCCCACTTCAATAGTTCCAACCTGGGCGCGACCATGAATCGTGGCTTGCATATTTTCGCGGCGCGACTCGATCCACTTCACAGGTTTTCCGAGTTGAATCGAAATCCAACCGAGCAGAGCTTCTTCGGCGTAAACATTCAGTTTCGATCCGAAGCCGCCGCCGACTTCAGGAGTGATCACGCGCAGCTTGTTTTCCGGAATGCCGATCATCAAAGCGAGCTGCGTGCGCAGCAGGTGCGGAATCTGCGTCGAGGACCAAACTGTCAGTTCTTCTTCACCCGGAAAATATCTGGCGAGCACACCGCGCGGCTCCATGGCTATCGGTGCGAGTCTTTGGTGCACCATCTTTTGCGAAACGATTTTGTCGGCAGACTTCATGGCCGCGTCGATATCGCCTTCACCGGAAGTTAGTTTGTAAGCAATGTTGTCGCCGAAATTTTCATGGACCAGGTTGCCGCCCTGCGCGGCCGTCTCAGCATCGACAACCACAGGCAGTTCTTCGTAATCGACCGAAACCAGATCAACCGCATCGCGAGCCAGGTACTTGTTAGTCGCGACGACCGCCGCGATCGGATGGCCGACGAACAGCGCCTTGCCGGTTGCCAGCACGCGATAGTCCGGAACTTTCAAATCCGGCAGCGCCGCGGCGCAGGGAACGGGACCGACGTTCGCGATATCTTTGCCCGTATAAACGGCGAGGACGCCCGGCGCTTTCATCGCTTCAGTCGTGTCGATGCCGCTGATGCGCGCGTGCGCATAAATTGATCGCACGAAGGCGACATGCAGCGTGCCCGGTAATCCGATGTCGTCAACGTAATGCGCTAATCCCTTGATGAGCCGAGGATCTTCCGTGCGTTTGATTCGCTTTCCGACTAATTTGTCAGCCATGTTCATCCTCCGAATATCTATTAACTCGGTTTACGGTGGCGCTGAATATTATCCAACATTCGAGATTGTTCACTTGCGATTTGAGTCTGCTGTCGCATCTCCTGTGTCAAGAGGCTTCGCGAATAGATCTGCTCGTCGGCCAATCTGGCGATATCCGAAGACGTCGCTCTCTGCAAACTCAATAGTGATTGTTCAACCACATCCCCCAGATTGTTTACAGCATCCCCAAGGGTCTTGAATCCAGATATCAAGACGTCTCTCGTGCGGCGGTGCTCCCATATATTTGCAAACTCAAAGTTTGTTTGCCCCTTGCGTACGATGCGTCGAAATTCTTGCGCAATCGGCCGCGGATCGCCGAGGTTTTCAGCACGGCAGGGGAAAACCGGAAAGTTGTGTTCGCGGCCTTTTAATGATGAATAGTAATCCGCGGCAAGTTTCGATAGCTCATTTGTATTACGACTAAAAGACGAGAGATCAGTCGCGACCGCTTCAATTCCATCCCAAAATGGACCATATGCGTTTTCGCTGAAATCCTCGTCCGCTTGCTGGATTAAACGAACTGAATTGCGGAGTTTGACCGGCAGCATCGCACTCAGATCTGAAGCCGACTTAAGTATAGCGGTGACTCGTGCTGTAGCTTCCTTGGCTTCGCTTTCATTGCGTTCGAGATCAGCCCTATATTGTTGTTCATAAGATCGTCGTGAACTCGCCGAAGCTTGTTCTCTGAACAGGTCTTTTTCGCTTTTCAACTTCGAGAGTTTTCGTCGTTGCAGGGTCTTGCTTACCAAATAAGCAAACCCAAGGAATGAGATCAACCAGGCGATCACCACAAGCACCTGATACGGGAGGCCCGTATCAGATTCAATTGCCTGCTTAAAGATGGCTGCTAAGCCAAGCGCGATCGGTGAACTCAACAAAAGCGCCACAAAAATTCCGGCTCCAATTGCTTCGATGAGCGCGGTCCGCTCCTCTTGCCGCGTGAGCACGACTGGTGAAGAGTTGCCGGATGCAACTCTTCGAATGGCAGGTTTGGGGAAAACTCGATATTCGCTTGTCGTTGGCATTAGCGAGTTTCGTACGCGCTAATCAATCCATTGTCTTTGCGGCCGCATATTCAACCGC
>DASWQK010000428.1:0-3846 GCA_036403735.1 Pyrinomonadaceae bacterium | reverse complement strand
ATGACTTGCATCTTTTCCTCGTGAAATTTGATTCTAACACAGTCAAGATAATGAGTCTTGGCAACCCGAATTCGTTCACCTCACCGGCTCGCGTAACACAATCTCAGCTGCTTGCGAGGCCAATTTCGCTGCTTCCGCGTGCGTTTCGCGCAAGCCGGCGATTTGCAGCAGAGCTTCTCCGGTTCGTGACAGTAATCTGATCAGATCGCCTTCTTCGGCGCGCGTCTCACGGACCAGCATGGGCCACTCAACGCCGCGCACCCACATAGCCGCAGCCGCCGCTGCGGAAAAATTAATTTCCGGCGCCGCTTCAATTCCCTGTTTCCATTCTTCGTTTGACACTTCAAATGAAACTTCTTCGAACTTGATCAGCAAACTGACGATCGAGTCGTCGAGCTCCAACTCTCCATAATCTCGATCCTCGTCGGCAGCCAGCGCCGCGACCAGCGCGGCGACTTCGATTTCAGTCAACGAAGCCAACAGGTTGCGCTGCAGAGCTTCGCCGATCAGCAAAGGCCGATCGACGCGCAGATCTGCCAGCCATTTTCCCCGCTCAGTCACTCGTTCAGCGGTGAAATCGAGATAACCAAAATGATTCAGTACGCGGGCGCAACGTTCGAATGGCTCCCATATCTGGCCTCGCAACTGATCGATCTGACGAGACGCACGTTCCGTCTCAGCTGCTTCGGGTTGGACCGACCAGACCAACTCGAGGGCTGAACGATTCTGACCTGGCGATAACGAATCGATCAGATCGTTGATCAATCTAATCGAGTCTTCCTCGCCCGCTTGCGTATCGCGCAAACGAGGCTCCGGCAAAGTTAATTCGTCACCATGATGATGTACCTCGTCGAAGGCGTCATCGATCCGATCGGGCTTCGTCGAAAACGTCGGGCCAAACACGCGGCCGATTCTCTGCAACGGAAACGAGGCGGTGCGTCCGTCCTCTCTCATTGCCGTCACGCCATCACGACCACGCGCTGTCACCAACGCCAGACGTTTTCCGCTGCGGCCGACTGCTACCACGCGACCGGGCTTCACCACTTTATCCAGCCAACGCTGCCGCATTTCCCGACGCGTCTGGGGCGCGCCTGCGATCAGACGTGAGCGCGCGCTCGCGAGACGTTCCAGACCAAGCACCGCCGGGACGGGCAAATCGATTGCTGCCTGTTCAAGCCGTTCGCGAATCCGCGCTTCGTTCTGATGACGGCTTTGCTCGAGTTGATGAATGCGCGGCAAGAGGTTTCGATAGGCAAAACTTCGCTCGGCGATCGCTCGTACTTGGGCAAAGTTCCCGAAAGCGTCAAGCAAATTCAACAGCGAGGTGTAAGTCGCGTGAAACTGACTCTCGAGATCGTCGGGCGGTGCGGCGAGCAACTCAGCAATCTTCTGCGGATTCTGATGCGGTCCAGGCGCGGCGATGATGAAGCCTACGAGATCTTTTCCCCGACGCCCGGCGCGACCGGTCATCTGCTGCAATTCGGACGCGGTCAGCGATTGCCAGCCGTTGCCGGTGCGACGATCGGCGACGGTTACGACCACTGTGCGCGCCGGGAAATCGACGCCTGCGGCCACGGTCGCGGTGGCGAAGATCGCATCGAGTAATCCAGCGCTCATCATCTTTTCGATTACCAGTTTCCACGCCGGCAAATGCCCGGCATGATGAGACGCAATGCCACCGCGCACGATCGTGTCCCAGTGCCGATGTTTACGAATCTCGGGATACTGCTCGACTAAGCTGTTCATAAAGTCGCGGCGCTCTTCGCGGCGATCATCTTTTGAAGTACGCCGGCTCAAGGCAGCTTCGGATGCGGCTTCATCGCAGCGCCGGCGAGTTGGCAGGAAAACTATGGCCGGCAACAAATTGTGAGAGCCCAGCGCGGCGAGCAGTATCGCGGGCGGCATTTCCGGCATGCGAAGTTTCATGATTGGAGCGTGTCAGAAGCCCGACCGTTAGGGAGGGCAACCTGGTCTAAGTGCAACGATGAATGATCCCGCAACTTGCCCTTGCTTACGCGCGGGCTTCCGACACTATCGGCTTCGATAATTTCTACGCGAGCGCGATTCATCCCGCCGCTCGATCATCGCGGCGAGTTCACGATTCAATTTTCCGTCTTCCGAAAGCAGCGGCACGAGTCTCTTGTCCGGCATCATGAACGCGGCGCGCAAGGGCACTGGTCGATTGCCCGGACGAGTTACCACCCGACAATAGACGCCCCGCAGCTCGCTGATCCAACCAGCAAATTCCTGCGCGTTTCCGATCGTTGCTGAGAGCAGCAACATGCGAATTCGTGACGGCGTCAGAATAATCGCTTCTTCCCAGACATGTCCGCGATCCTCGTCAGCCAGATAGTGCGCCTCATCAAACACCACCAGATCGGCGCGCACTTCTTCGCCGCCGCGCAACGAGTCGAACAATTGATTGCGAAAGATTTCAGTCGTGCCGACGACGAGTGGCGCGTCTGAGTTTTCCTTTCGATCTCCAGTCAGAATGCCGACGCGTTCCGCGCCAAACTCTTCGCTGAATTCCGCGTACTTGGAATTCGTCAATGCCTTGAGCGGCGTCGTGTACCACGCTTGTTTTCCGGCGTCGAGCAGGCGCCGAATTTCTTCGCGCGCGATCCATGTTTTCCCGCTGCCGGTCGGCGCAGTCACCAGCACATCTTCGGATTCGAGCGCCGCCAGGGCTTCGAGCTGAAATGGATCTGGTTTGAAAGGCGCCGGCTTTGGCGCACCGATTCCGGCGAGTAACTCGCGCAATTCACGATTGTAAGGGCCTGCCTCGCGCGATCGCTCACGGCCCCGATCGCCGGCAGCGTTTGTGGCTACATCGTGATGTCGCGGCCGCTTGTGCTCGCCCCGCCGTGGCCCGTGAAATCTGTCGGATCGACGCATGCAATACATTCTAGGGCATGCGTCGGTCCGCATACAGCCACGAACCGTCCGATTGGAGCGCAACCGTCTCGGTTGCCGTGTCGGCGTAGCTAAGCAAGCGAGGACGCTTGCGCTCCAGTCATCTAGCCACTTCCGGCACCATTATTTTGTATTTTGGTGACGTGGTTGCGACGAAACTTTGGCTGACTTACTATCGTTGTGAGCGAAGGCTGCGAATTTAGACAAGCGGGAACTCGCAACGCAGCAGCCGCTCTTTGCGTCAAAGTGCTGGCGCCCCCAACGATGAATCCAATGTTGAATTTTGCTGACACCGGTGGTTTGTTCGATCATTTCGAAGTCAATCGCGAACCTTTCTGGCCGCGCATCGTCTGGCTGGTTGCCGGTTCGGGGGCCTGGCATTTAGTCATTCTCGCTTTGATCATGATGATCCCGCCGGTGCGCGACGCTTTCAGTATAACGGCGATGTTCAGAGACGCCGGCTTCGTCGATCGTCCTTACACGCGTACCGAGATCGAGGATGCGGACATCCTCGATTACAGCACGGAAAAATTTCATTATCCGGAGGGTTACTGGGCGATGGACCAGCAAGGCATGCCGCCGCTGCCCCAGTTTCCGGTGACGCCTGCGTTCACTCCGGCATCCGTTTCATCGGCTTTGAATCCCTCGCCAACTCCTGGTGTGACTCCAACCCCAACGCCGACGCCTCCGGTACTGATCGCCGGCAACAATCGCGATGGCAAGGCGGCTGCGGGCAAAGGCACTGAACCGAAACCCTCACCCACCGCAACCGCCGACAAATCTGTCGAGCTGGCACAAAAAGAGTTGGAAGCAGCGTCAAAGAAAACCGGGATCGAAATGCCTGAGGAAGGCGACATCAACAAAGCGCCGTTCAAAGCACTGGCGATGTATGCGACGGATTTGCGCGATCACAACAAACTTGATTTCGATAAA
>DASWQK010000427.1:0-4842 GCA_036403735.1 Pyrinomonadaceae bacterium | reverse complement strand
GAACCGGCGATCGCACCGCCGAACACGCAGGGCCTCCGGAGCGTCATGTTTACAGTCCAAAGTGTTGACGACACTGTCGCTCGCCTGCGCGCCAACGGCGCCGAACTCGTGGGCGAGGTGGCCCAGTACGATGACAAGTACAGACTCTGCTACATGCGAGGCCCCGCGGGCATCATCGTCGCGCTGGCCGAGGAACTCTCCTGAAGTGTTCACCGTCTTCGGCGAAACCGGTGGTGTTCCTGTTTTCGGCGGCAAGCTCCCGCAATAGCGAATCGTAATATCGTAGGCCTGACCTCTGTGTTCTCGACATCTTTCTTCAGATCGCGTGCCTGATCCCGACGCGTTGTTGTAACGAATAACGATAAATATGTATTGACAAACGATAAAATCTTACTATAGGATCGCAATGTAGACCACCCAAAAGAAACATATGAAACGAGGCTCAACGATCTTCCTTCAGGTAGTAATTGTACTTTTCGGCGCAGGCGTTCTTACCTTCTTGCTTTGGGAACCTCATGTCGAGGGCGTGAACGCGCACGCCACGTTCTTTGAGGTGTATTTCAGTGCGTTTATTGCGTATGCGTATGTAGGTTCCATTCCGCTTTTCGTGGGGCTATACCAAGCGCTCAAGTTGTTGGGGTATATAAGACGAAATGAAATATTTTCGGAACGTTCGGTGCGAGCCTTGCGGACTATAAAATATTGCGCACTAACCCTCATCGGTTTTGTTGCGGTAAGCGTACTTTTCATGATCGGGGGCGATCGAGATGACCGGCCGGCGGGGGTTTTCATGCGCCTCCTCGTTACCTTTCCTTCGATCATCGTCACCATCGCGGCGGCTATGTTTGAGCGGATCTTACAAAATGCCGTGGATATAAAATCCGAGAACGATCTAACTGTTTAAGCAAACATGGCAATCATCATTAATATCGACGTCATGTTGGCGAAAAGAAAAATGTCCGTTACCGAGCTCGCCGATAAAGTCGGCATTACGATGGCTAACATTTCCGTGTTGAAAAATGGCAAAGCGAAAGCCATTCGGCTATCAACACTGGATGCGATCTGTAGAGCTTTAGAATGTCAGCCTGGAGATATTTTGGAATATGGAGTTGCAAAGGGCCTAGAATCGCAGGGCTGACCCCAATCTTCCCAATCTTCGCGCACGGCCTCTGCTATACAAACCACGTCAGCGTCGTCGTTGACGACCTCACTTATTTCAAGAGTTCGATTTGCGTGCTAGAGTAGGCGGCGAAAACAGGACTCCCCGTTTCAGTCTCAGCCAACTCAGGAGACATTAATGAGTCACCCCCGCTCTGCATCGTTGTTTCTTCTTCTGCTGTGCACTTTCGCCAACGCCCAAACCGGCGCGCCTTCTTCAGCAAAGCCAACCCGCGAATCTGTAGCGCCCCGCGAAGTTGATCCGGAAATCCAGCAGCGGCGTTCGATCGCCTTGTCGGCACTGCAATCGTTGGCGATCGAAGCGCGCAGCTATCGGGATGAACCTCTTCGCGCGCGGGTGCAGGCCAGAGTCGCCGATGCGCTCTGGGATCAGGACAAGGAAGGTGCGCGAAGTTTATTTCGCCGCGCTTGGGACGTCGCCGAAGAATTGGAAACAGGAACCGCCGCCGCGGCTGCGTCAGCGCCGGGAAGGTTAGCCCAGAATCGGCCGGCCCGCCCGCGCGCAAACCTTCGTCGCGAAATCCTGCAATTGGCGGCTCACCGTGATCGCGCCCTGGGCGAGGAATTCCTTCGAAAGCTGACTGCCAAAGATCAGGCTCAGGCTGGACAGTCAAACGATGCAACTAACAACGGCTCTCAAATATCCTCGGCTGAAATGGCCGAGAGAATCAGGCTCGCTGGAGATTTTCTTCGGGCAGGTGAAGTCGAGCGAGCTTTGCAATTCGCTGATCCGGCGTTGATTCGGGCGACGGTCGGAGCGATAGACTTCCTCACATTGTTGCGCGAGAAAGCCGCGCCCGCTGCGGATCAACGCTTCGCCCGCTTGCTGGAGGCCGCCGCTGCGGACCCTGCTTCGGATGCCAACACCGTTTCGCTTTTGACGACGTATGCTTTCACGCCTTCGATTCATTTGGTCGTATCGCCCAACGGCTTCCCTTCGAGCATGGCCTCGCCGCCTGTTCCGCCGCCTGATCTGGCCCCCGCCTTACGGAAGACCTACTTCCAGGTTTCGGCGAACATTCTTTTGCGTCCATTGGCGCAGATCGATCAATCATCGGCCGGCAGGTCTGGAACTTATTTTATTGCTACGCGATTGTTTCCACTGTTTCAGCAGTTCGCTCCTGATCTGGCTCCGGCCATCAGTGCGCAGATGATGGCGCTCGGACCCGAAGCCGCCCAGGCGACCGCGAACGCCGGCGACCGCTCGGTAAATCGAGGCATGGATAACGGAAAGCGGGACAGTCCTGAAGACGAGTTGAAAGATCGTCTGGATCGAGCGCAGGGATCGGATGCGCGTGATCGTGCGTATGCGTTTGCGGCCATGCGAGCAGCCGAAGAAGGAGATCAGCGGGCGCGTGAGTTTCTCGATAAGATCGACGACCTCGAAACGCGCGCCGGGGTCCGCCGTTTCGTTGATTACAACTTTGTCCGCAGCTTTTTGCAGCAAAAGCACGCCGATGAAGCATTGGCGCTCATCCGCAAAGCGGAACTCAATCATACGCTGCGGGCCCATTTCATCACGCAGGTGGCGGCCCTGCTGGCCGATAAGGATCGAGTGCGAGCGATGGATCTGCTTGATGAAGCTTTGACTGAGACGCGACGGATCGATGCCGGGACGGCGGACCGGGCTTATTGTCTGGTCGCTTTGTTGGCCCAGTTTTCAAAATTGGATAAGGTTCGGAGTTGGCAATTGGTGAGCGAGACAGTCAAGGCCGCGAACGCAGTAGCCGATTTCACGGGAGACAATGGACGCACGTCACAGTTACTCGAAGGCAAGTTCAGTATAGACATGACTACCGAACTTGCGACGCCCACTGCCTTAACGGAGCTCTTTGCTGGTCTGGCGGAAGATAATTTTTATCAAGCGATCGATGCCGCGCGGACATTCTCAGGTGAAGCGCCCCGGGCGATGGTAATGATCTCGGCGGCGCGGTCGGTGTTTGATGAGAAACGCAGCAACTCAGCGAAACCCGCAGCTCAATAAATCTCGCGACATGCGGGGCATTAGCCCGACCGTGAGGGAGGAGGGCGTGTCTTCGCGCAGCGATTCGGCGCTGCTTCGTGCCGTAGGCACGAAATATTTATTGCGTCGGCATGACTTTAACGGGCTTTCAAGCCACGGTTGAAGGATTGTGGTGCGATTTCGTCGCGTTAGCGACGGGTGAGACTCTCAGCCGTCGCTACGCCATCGAGATCTATATGCGTTGCTCTCAATAAACTCCCAGCACGCGATTTCTTCGTTCCGTTGGCGCGCAACATTTATGGACGACGATCTTAATTAATACCGTTGGGTGCAGCGCGCTTTGGATCTTTATTTACACAGACCTTTTGAGCATCGCTCACGGCTTCGTATCGCAAAATCTTGTGGCACTATTGTTTGCAATCGCATTCACAAGCTCGATTGGACTGCCGGAAAACTGGCGATATATTTTCCTGCCGATCGCGGTTTGAGTCTGATCAATTGGGATGTTGATTAATGTAGGGAAGGCCCATTTATCTTCATGCCAGTAACCTTCAGAGTCAGCCCCGTGCCAGTAAGTCGGCTGCCACCAAGGCCCCATTAATGTTTCTCCGCCGGCATTGTAGAAACTGACCGCATACCGAATCTTGTAACCGCCACTCACCCACTTACTACTTCCAGCTACCGGCACACTTCCTACCCAGCCACCAGGATCAAAGTCTGGTCCAGTCGCAGGTGGCCCGTATCCCGGTACGTCTGCCATATCCTGGAAGGAAGTCGTGGTATTGTCCCCGATGACCCCAACGACTTCGACATCGCCTCCCTTGAATTGGCGATAGATAACACGTCCGGTCGCTTGGTCGCACGGATCCGTTGGAATATGCGTTAATCGCGGAAACGCCCACCTTTCTCCGTAATAGCCGTCTGCGTCCGCATCGGGCCACTCGTGGGGAGACCACCAGGGACCTGTACGGGTCTGCTCACCATTGGGATAAGAGAAGCTGACGGCGTACCGAACTTTATATCCCGGCTTCCATCGTTGATGGTCGTCGCTCGCGCTTCCCGCCCAGTTTCCGGGATCGAAAGTTGGAGCAGTCTGCGGAGCAAACGGAATTGGCGTGTCGATGAGCGAGCCCCACTTCGTGATGACCGGTTCGGGCTTTCCGGCGGCAGCATAAAGCTGGTCGTGACGCAGACTTCGATAAGCCTCCTCCAGCGCGCTCAGCAACGGCTGCGCGAAGGGGTTACTTAACCATGGGCCAGTTATCCCCTTGAAAACCTGACTCCCTTTATCGTCCCAAATAGTTCGTTGAGTCTGCCAATTGTACGCTGCGCCCACGGTTTCATCATAGATTCGGTATTTGGTGGTTGAAACAATGGGATCCGACATTCGAGGTGGTTGGTTCATGTAAAAAGCAATCTTTCCCCACAAGGTAAGCGCATAATCGGGCGTAGTTAGGTTTACTAATCCCGTGCTGACGACTTGATCCCAAATCCTACCGGACCAGCCCCACGTCGCTCCGGATCCTGAAGGTTGGTCGAATGCAGAGCCGATCTGCTGCTGGCGGGTATCGCGCATCGTCGTCCACGTTTTGCCGGCAAAGTCGGCATACTCCTTCGCAGTCAAAGCTACTGTGCCAATCCGCGGCAGCCCATAGGTCGACTGCGACGGTGGAAGGTTGTACACGCCATTGCTGTCGCAA
>DASWQK010000426.1:0-4163 GCA_036403735.1 Pyrinomonadaceae bacterium | reverse complement strand
CAAAAATCGCGAAAATTGGGGGTACAAAAACCATTCGACGCGATTGAAAAACTCGTTAGAAGGCAAATGTGGGCCAAAAGTTTTTCCCAAAAGTCGCCAAGCTCTTTTTTCCGACAGACTCCTTCAGCGGGCTTCTGCTAAAAGGCTTGAGCCATGTCTCGACGCTCCTACTCTGAGATTAATCTGCATTTCGTTTGGCACGTGAAATCGAACCTGCCGATCATCACATCCGAAATAGAACCGCGCCTTTACAAACACATCCGCAGTTACGCGCTTCAATCGCCCGGTCTAATCTTTCATGAAATAGGTGGCATCGAAACGCACGTTCACATCGCTGTCACGATCCCGCCTACTCTCTTAATCAGCGATTGGATTGGAAAACTGAAAGGCGCGAGTTCTCATCATGTGAATCATAGACTCGCAAATCGAAAGTTGTTGGATTGGCAAACTGGCTACGGAGTCGTTAGTTTCGGCACGAAGGATCTCGAGTGGGTGATAAACTATATTCGCAATCAGAAAGAACATCATAAGCAGGGCACGATAGTAGAGCGGCTCGAGCGAATTACGCATGATGAAGAAGATGAGAGCTAAAGCTGATCGAGTAAGCACGCTGAAGCGCGCTAACGTTGACCGCTTTCGCTCGTGTGTTTGAAGTCAATGTGACCCAGCGCTAAAAAGCGCTGGTCTAGCAACCCTGCGGGCAAGCCGCGTGAACGCGGCTGCGAGTATCGTTGACTGATGCGTCTGGAGCTGAGTCACGGATTCATTGCCCAGACCTGCCCTGCACCGCTGCGCTGGTCTGGAAAAGCCGCGTAAACGCAGCTAAAGAATTTGTCATGGACGCTCAATCAATCCCACTCCTCCCCTTACTCAAACAATCTTTCGGCTTCGATTCATTTCGGCCTTTGCAGGAGGAGATCATCCGCGATGCTTTGGCGGGCCGCGATGTGCTCGCTTTGTTGCCTACGGGTGGAGGCAAGTCGCTCTGTTTCCAGTTGCCGGCGCTGGCGCGGGAAGGGTTGACGGTCGTAGTGTCGCCGCTAATTTCGTTGATGAAGGACCAGGTGGATGCACTTCAAGCGAGCGGGATTGAGGCGACGTTTCTTAATTCAACGCTGACCGCGAATGAAGCCGGCAGGCGCATGCTGAGCTTGCGGAAGGGTGAATATAAATTACTGTATGTTGCGCCGGAGCGTTTGATGCTCTCCGGCTTTCTGGCGAATTTGAAAAACTGGAACGTCAATCAAATCGCGATTGACGAAGCGCATTGCATCAGCGAGTGGGGACATGACTTTCGTCCTGAGTACCGGCAGCTCGCTCAACTGCGCGAGCTGTTTCCGCAAACTCCGCTGATGGCGCTGACCGCGACTGCCACCCCACGGGTACGGAGCGACATCCTCAAACAACTTCGTTTGCGCCACCCGAAATGTTACGTCGCCAGCTTCAATCGTCCCAATCTCACTTATCGTGTTTTGGCGAAGAACAGTTCTTACAAACAATTGCTCAGCTTTGTGAACGCGCGGCCGGATGATAGCGGAATTGTTTACTGTCAAAGCCGGAACAGCACTGAGAATGTGGCGGCGCGCTTACAAGCGGATGGAATCAATGCCCAGCCTTACCACGCCGGTCTCGACGCGAAGACGCGTGCGACTAACCAGGAAATGTTTCTGCGCGACGACGTGCGGGTGATTTGCGCGACCATTGCTTTTGGCATGGGCATCAACAAGCCGAATGTCCGGTTTGTCGTTCATTATGATCTGCCGAAGAACGTCGAAGGGTTTTATCAGGAGACGGGACGCGCGGGTCGCGACGGATTGCCGAGCGAATGCCTTTTGCTTTTCAGCGCCGGCGATGCCGTTAAGTATTCAAAGTTTCACGACGAGATCTCGAACGAGAATGAACGCAAGATTGCGCGACAACAGTTGCGTCACATGGTTGAGTTAGCTGAAAGCCCCGAATGCCGTCGGGCCGCGTTGCTGCGTTATTTTGGCGAAGAATTTCGCGAACCGAATTGTGGCGCCTGCGATAATTGCCTGACTCCGCGCGAGACTTACGATGGGACAGTCGAAGCGCAGAAGTTTCTTTCCTGCGTCTATCGCCTGCGTGAAAAGAGTGGTTTCGATTTCGGCGTCAACCAGGTTGCCGAAGTGCTTACCGGCGCCCAAACTGAAAAAGTTTTGAAGTGGGATCACCAGTCGGTTTCGACGTACGGTATCGGCAAAGAGCACAGTCGGGCGCAATGGATCTTAATTGGCCGCGAGTTGGCGCGCCTGGGTTACGTGCGGCAAATGCCCGAAAAATTCAATGTGTTGCAAGTCACCGATGAAGGCCGGCGCGCGCTTAAAGAACGCGAGCCGATCGTGATCGTCAAACCGATTGCTCCGCTGAAACCAGAGAAGCTTCCGGCCGCCAGGAAATATCACGGTCGTGATTACGGAGTGGGAGCGATCGAGTGCGACGAAAAATTATTCGACCGCCTGCGCAGGCTGCGCAAGAAAATTGCCGATGAACGAAGCCTCCCCGCATACATAATTTTCTCAGACGTTTCACTGCGACAAATGGCCCGGCACTATCCGACGACCGAAAGTGAGTTTGCTCGCATCAATGGAGTCGGAGAGCGCAAGCTTGCAGATTTCGGAAAGGTGTTTATGGAGTCGATCTCCACGTACCTGCGAAATAATCCTAAATTGAGTTTTTGACAGGCGCGTAGCGAGGTTGGTTTTTCAAAAGCGGCGTTCACGCCGCTTTCCCGTAGGGTTATTAGACCAGCCGTTTTACGGCTGGGCAGCGACGCAACGAATTATTGAAGTTGTTGGATTGGCAAACTGGGTATGGCGTGGTGAGTTTCGGCACGAAGGATCTGAAGTGGGTGGTAAACTGCATTCGCAATCAGAAAGAACATCATATGAAGGGCACGACAGTAGAGAGGCTCCAGAGAATTACACATGACGAAGAAGACGAGAGCTAAAGCTGATTTGGGTAAGCACGCTGAAGCGCGCTAATCATCAGTATTCGGCGCGTACCCAGCCCTAAAGGGCCGGTCCAGAAACCCTGCGGGCAAGCCGCGTGAACGCGGCTTTGGCGGCTGCCTTTTGAATCTGTGTAATCTGTGTAATCTGCGGATATACTTCCATTTCCATGCAATCAATTTTCGGCCCCAACGGCCTAATCGCCAAAGCTCATCCTGAGTACGAACACCGCCCCGGCCAAATCGATATGGCTGAGGCCGTATTGCGCGCCTTTGAGCAGAAGCATCATCTGATCGTTGAAGCGGGGACGGGAACCGGCAAGACGCTCGCTTATCTCGTCCCGGCGATCGCGGCGGCGTGCGGCAGCGGGGCTCGCATAGTTATCTCGACCGGCACCAAGAATCTGCAAGAGCAGTTGATGGATAAAGACATTCCGTTTCTTCAAGAAACTTTACCCGCAAAGTTTCGCGCGGCGGTGATGAAGGGCCGGAACAACTATGCGTGTTTGCACCGGATAAAGGGCGCAGAGAGTACGCCTTTTCTCGATGGGCTCGACCAGATCGATCAGTTCGATGAAGTCTTTCGCTGGGCCACGCAGACTGAAATCGGCGATCGCGCCGAGCTGTCAAATCTGCCGGAGAATCTTCCTTTCTGGCGTCACATCGATGCGCGATCGGATACCTGCCTCGGTCAGAAATGTCCGGACTATGAACCATGTTTCCTCACTCGCATGCGCCAACGCGCCATGGATGCTGATGTGATTGTCGTGAATCATCATCTGTTTTTTGCTGACCTGGCGTTGCGAAACGGTGCGTATGGCGCGGTGCTGCCGGACTATGCCGCGGTGATTCTCGACGAAGCGCATCAGATTGAAGATGTCGCATCAGAATATTTCGGATCAGGTGTTTCGAATTATCAGCTCGATGATTTACTTCGCGACGTTAGCTATTTGAAGATCGAAGATCGCGAAGCAGAGAGAGAATTAACGCGTATCAGTTCACGCATTCAGCGCTTTGCCGATCTGTTTTGGGTTTCGTTTCGCGAAGGGCGCGGTTTGGATGGCAGATTTGCGCTGACGCCGCGAGGCAGTAGCCCTACCATGAGGGAGGGCGCAGAGCTGGATGAAGAGCAGGCGGGGACGCCTGCGTACCCAGCGCTCGACAACGCGCTCAATCGTCTTGAAACTGCGATCGA
>DASWQK010000425.1:0-7981 GCA_036403735.1 Pyrinomonadaceae bacterium | reverse complement strand
GGTAGAGGTTTAGAGTTCAAGTTTGAGTTTGGTTTTACAAATGCCAGCCTTAAGGCTGAACTCTGAGCGGTCACTCGGCTGCGCCTTCGGCTTCTTCTTTTTTCTTGGTCCACATGCCGGCGATCTGCTGGGCTTCGGCATAAGTGAGGTTGTCATAGATGTCCTCGTGCTTCTTCACCACCCCGTTTTCTAATTCAGCCACTTCCCAATCGGGCGCTTCGGGATCGGTGCCGGCACGACCCTCTGACACGCGAATTTCCCAACTGAGGTTCGGAGTCTCTTCAATCATTAATGGTGATTTCCTTATTCAAATTACGCGAAGGTATTGAATTCAAGCAGCGCGATTATGACGCACGCGGTACAAGGCTGCAACCGTTTGCGTTATCATCGCCGCGCAAACAAATGTCGTTATCTGCAAAACAGAAAAGAAGAGCTGAGGCGCTGCCGCTCGTCGCGATCGTGGGCCGGCCGAATGTCGGCAAGTCGACCTTGTTCAATCGTCTGATTGGCGAGCGGCGATCGATTGTTGGTGACGAGCCGGGCATCACCCGCGATCGCATCTACGGCGAGGGCGAATGGAATGGGTCACGATTCGCGTTGGTCGATACGGGCGGCATCGTACCTGACGATGAAGCCATCATTCCCGCGAACATTTTGAAGCAGGCATCGTTCGCGATCGATGAAGCGCAGGCACTCGTGTGGGTGGTCGATGCGCGCAAAGGCGTTACGCCGCTGGATCAGGAGTTGGCGCGATTGTTGCGCGGGACCGGCAAACGGGTAATCGTCGCGGCGAACAAAGCGGATGCAGTCAACTGGGAAAGTGATGCCGGCGAGTTTCACGCGTTCGGATTCGATGATGTGTTTGGGATATCAGCCGAGCATGGAAATGGAATCGGCGAAATGCTGGATGCGCTGGTGGGCAGCGCAAGTTGGAAATCAGAAGACGACTCACGCCAAGACGCAAAGACGCAAAGCGACGCAAAGAGTGAACGGCAAGAACTGAATCTAGCCATTGTCGGACGGCCGAATGTTGGCAAGTCATCGTTATTGAATCGACTGCTGGGAGAAGAACGCGCGATTGTCTCGCCGGTGGCCGGAACGACTCGTGATTCGGTCGACACTTTTTTGAAGACCGCAGAGCAGACCTTTCGAATCATCGACACGGCCGGCATTCGCCGCAAAGGCAAAACGATAGCAATGGCGGAAAAGCTTTCCGTGTTGATGGCGCGGAAAAGTTTGGAACGCGCTGACGTCGCGATTGTTGTCCTTGATGCCGAGCAGGGAGTCGCCGCGCTTGATGCCGCGATTGCGGGTTATGCAGTCGAAGCCGGCTGCTCGATCATCCTGGCAGTTAATAAATGGGACGCGCTCGAAAATAAATTAACCGGAACGCCCGCGGCGTTTGAGCGCGGACTTCGCGATCAGATGAAATTTCTTAGTTGGGGAGCGGTCGTAATGATTTCAGCTTTGCAGGGCCAGCGGGTGAACAAGTTGCTGTCGCTCGCGATCAAGGCCGACAAAGCGCGCCGGAAGCGGATAGCGACCTCGAAATTGAACGATTTCTTTGAGAGGGAAGTCAGGCATAAAGCAGGCATCACACCGGCCAAGACACATGGAGGTTCGCGCTTGCACGTGAAATACATCACGCAAATCGGCGTGCGGCCGCCGACGTTCGTACTGTTCACCTCCGGCGGCAAAGCCGGTTTACATTTTTCTTTCCTGCGACATCTGGAAAACCGCCTGCGGGAAGAATTTGATCTGTTTGCTACGCCAATCAGGCTTATTGAGAGACATAAATCGAAAGCCAGGCGACATGCAAAGTAGCTTAACCACAGAGGACGGTACAGAACCCCGAACGGTAGCGAGGGGATCAAAGCGTGACTTGAGCTCACGAGCCGGTCGCTACGGCTCCCGGTTCTGACACGCCTCGGCGCACTCTGCGGTTCAAAACGACGGAATGAATCCTCTCAACTTCGAAGTTAACGCCACTGAAGACGAAGCGCGCGCCGGTACACTCAACACGCGTCGCGGCGTTATTGAGACGCCGGTGTTCATGCCGGTCGGGACGCTGGGCACGGTGAAGGGCATTCGCTTTGAAGAACTTGAATCGCCGGAACTTGATGCGCGCATCATTCTGGGCAACACCTATCACCTTTGGTTGCGGCCGGGAATTAAAACGATCAAAGCGTGCGGCGGTCTACATAACTTCACAGGATGGAATCGCGCGATGCTGACTGACTCAGGCGGGTTCCAGGTTTGGAGTCTTGGCGCGCTGCGCAAGATCAGTGAAGAAGGAACTGAGTTCCGATCGCACATCGATGGATCGCTTCGCTTTCTCTCGCCCGAGATTTCGATGGAGGTTCAGGCAGCGCTGGGCGCGGAGATCGCGATGGCGTTTGATGAGTGCGAGCCGGGCGAAGCAACGCGCGAGGAGGCGCAACAAAGTATGGAGTTAACGCTGCGCTGGGCGCAGAGATCGAAAGCAGCGTTCGAGGTAGCGCAAGCTGTTAGCTTGCGTTCGCCTTCTCAAGATAAGGAGACGCAAACTGACAGTTTGCGCTACAGGCAAACGCTGTTTGGCATCATTCAGGGTGCCTCGCATCTGGATCTGCGGCGCGAAAGCTTGGAACGAACGGTCGCTATGGATTTTGACGGTTACGCCATCGGCGGTCTCAGCGTAGGCGAAGACAAACACACCATGATGGAAGTGATCGAGGACATCGCACCGCGCATGCCCGCTCGTAAACCGCGATACTTGATGGGAGTCGGCACTCCTGAGGATTTGATCGAAGCTGTCGCGCGCGGCGTCGACATGTTCGATTGCGTGTTGCCGACGCGCAACGGCCGTACCGGGCAGGCCTTTACTTCACGAGGCAAGCTGAACATCAAGAACGCCCGCTATGCTCTGGATCAGAGACCGCTGGACGAGAACTGCGCCTGCTCTGTGTGTCGTCGTCACACGCGTGCATTCATCCGTCATCTTTATCAATCCGGAGAGATGCTGGCGAGCATACTGCTGACCCATCACAATCTGGCGTTCTTCCTTGACACCATGAAACGCGTGAGGCAATCTATCCGTTCTGGCCAATTCGCAAAATTTCGGCGAGAGTTCACTGAGCAACTGAACTGTGGATTGGAATCATAGCGCGCCGCAAACAGCGGTGTGTTGCAGCGAAGTGACGGGCGAAATTCAGTAAACGGACATCTATTTCAAAGTGCATATATATCTATTTCAAGGCGGCGCGGGCGGTTTCGGATTTCTGCTTCCGATGATCCTTGTCTTCGGTGTTTTCTATCTCCTGCTCATCAGGCCCCAGCAGCGAAAGCAAAGACAACTCCAGGCGACCATTGCGGAATTGAAAGCGGGCGACAAAGTCGTCACCACCGGCGGAATTGTGGGCGTGATTACGGCCGTGCGCGACACCAGCTTTCTGATTCGCAGTGCTGACAAAACGATTCTGGAGATTGCCCGCACTGCGGTTGCGGGAGTCGACACGGAAGAGCAGAAGTAGATTTTCAGAATGTACGTCGCGCGTTGATTTATGAAGAAACGAAGTTTACTCCAGCGAGCGATCATCATCGGCATCGTTACGGTTGTAGGTCTTTATATTGTGATCGGACCTCACGGCCGGCGGCCGCATTTCAACGACCTCAAGTGGTCGGGCATCAAAACAAACCTCGCTAATAACATTCATCTCGGTCTCGATCTCAAGGGCGGATCGCATCTGGTGATGCGCGTAAAGACCGAGGAATTTTTCAAGAGACTTGCCGATGAGAATGCGCTGGCCGCGCAAGCCGCGGCGAAGGACGCCAAATTTGATGTTAAGGAAGCCCACGGCGATACTTCGGGCGGAACCTATCGCTCCGTCCTTCAGATAGGCGATCCCTCCAAAGGTCAGGAGATACGTGATGCTGTCGAAAAGAAGGTAGATCTGAGGGAAAACTCGGGGTGGTCGTTCTCTGCTTCCGGAAATACTCTGACGTGGACGTTGACCGGTTCGGCGCAGCGCACACTAGCTGAATCCGCAACCGATCAGGCAATGAAGATCATCGATACTCGCATTAACACTTTTGGAGTAGTCGAAGCGACGCTGGCGCGTCATGGTGGTCAGAACTCTCACGAGATTCTCTTGCAGATGCCGGGACTTCAGGATACGGAGCGTGTCAAGCAGTTACTAAAGGGTCAGTCGCATCTCGAACTGGTTCACGTGGTGAGTACGCCTCAAACTCAGGGGCCGGCGCAGACATATTCCAGCGAACAAGAAGCAATTGCTTCGCTTAACAGCGGCGGTAAAGTGCCGACAAACCGACGGGTTCTTCCTTACACTGAACGTCCTGAGCTGGCTGGTCAGGATACCAATGCCAATGTGAATGTGCAGCCGCCAAAAAAATGGGTGGTAATAGAATCTCCCGCGATTGTTGATGGCGCGCAATTGCGAAGCGCAACCGCAAACCAATCGCGGGCGGGCGCGGATGAATACGAGATTGACTTTTCGTTGAAGCCAGACGGCGCTCAGAAGTTTGGCGAATGGACCGGCGCGAACATCAACGAGTACATGGGCGTGGAGCTCGATGACCAGGTAAAGTCGATCGCATATATCAAAGGGCAGATTTTCGACACCGGACAAATTAGCGGGAGATTTTCAAAACAATCCGCCGACGATCTGGCACTGACTTTGCGGTCAGGCGCGCTGCCCGCTCCGATCGAGTATTCGGAAGAGCGCACCGTGGGACCAAGCCTGGGGCAGGATTCGATTCGTTCCGGGGTGCGAGCCTCCCTGCTCGGACTGGCTCTGGTTGTGCTATTCATGCTTTTTTATTATCGAGGCTCGGGTATCAATGCGATCGTGGCTTTGTTGCTTAACATGATGCTGATGCTCGCGGGTCTGATCATTTTTGGCGCGACCCTGACGCTTCCCGGAATCGCCGGCATCATTCTGACAATCGGTATGGCTGTCGATTCGAACGTGCTCATCTTCGAGCGTATTCGCGAGGAGATGCGTTCCGGAAAGACGATACCTTCGTCGATTGAACAGGGTTTCGCACACGCCTTCGTGACGATCATCGACACGCACGTGACCACGATCGTCTCGTCGTTATTTCTGTACGCGTTTGGCGTAGGTCCCATCCGCGGGTTCGCGGTCACCCTGGTGCTCGGTTTGCTGATTAATTTGTTTTCGGCGGTCTATGTTTCGCGAACGATTTTCATGTGGGTGCTTACTCGCAAGGGCAGACGCGTAGAATCGTTAAGCATCTGAGTATAGAAGCTAATTTTCATGGTTCGATTATTTCATGACGTAAAGATCGACTGGCTCGGCAAGCGCCGTTTCTTCATCGGCTTGTCGATTTTGCTTATGTTCGCGGGAATGGGCACCGCGCTTTATCGTCACAAATTTCATCCCGGCGGCAGCGACGCCTTTAACCTCGGAGTCGATTTCAAAGGCGGAACGGTAGTTACTGTTCGATTCAAGCAAGACGTCGGCGTGGATCAACTTCGCAGCGCAATGAACAGTGCGGGTATCCATGACGCGATCATTCAGCCCGTTCTGGATAAGCGCGGCTGGTTCCTGATCAAAGTCCCACATCAGGGTGCTGCAGAGGTTGCTACCGAAAGCCAGGCCGGGGTCGATGCTGCGCGAGATAACGTAAGAAAAGCCCTAAATACTTTTGGCCCCGAGACAAATCCAACCAAGGCTCTTGAAGAAGACCAGCAGGCGGCTTACAAGATCGAAGGTACGGACGCGGTTGGTCAGGTCGCCAGTAAGCAGTTGCGCACACAGGCCATTGCCGTGACCGTCGCAGCGCTGATTGGGATGCTGCTCTTCATTGCGTTTCGGTTCGAATGGACGTATGGCGCGGCAGCCGTGATCGCAGTTTTCCACACAGTTTTGGTCACTCTCGGTCTTTTTTCTATCTTTCAAATCGAGATCAATTTGACTGTAATTGCGGCTCTGCTGACCCTCGTAGGTTTCGACGTCAACGACTCGATCGTGATCTTCGATCGAATTCGCGAGAATCGGAAGCTGTACCGTCGCATGAATCTCTATGATGTGACCAATCTCTCGATCAATCAGACGTTGTCGCGAACCGTGATCACTTCGGGGCTCGTGTTCCTTTCGGTGGTGTCGTTGGTGCTGCTCGGCGGCGAAACGCTCAGGCCATTCTCGTTGGCTTTGCTAATGGGAATTGTGTTCGGAACTTACGACACAATTGCAGTTGCCGGGCCGTTGATGGTCTGGTGGGAGAAGCGCGTGGCCGCTTCGGAAGGGTCTACGGCCGCAAAAGCGGGAGTTTCAACTTCGCGAAATTCAGCGCGGACCGAGCGGGCCCGTGATGGTGTTGCGAAGCCGTCAAGAGCTGCCCTGGCGCGGGAACAAAAATAGTCCGCGGGCGTCTAATTAATAGCGTTTAACTGGTCGGCGTTGTTTGCAGTTGAGCCTCAGGGACCTGATTTTTCTAAGAGATTTCTCCTTGACTTTGTCCGCGATTGCGGCATAGACTGCGGCCGTTGCTGGCCAATTAAATAGCTCGTACACGGTGCCCTTGCTTCATGAAAAAGGGGAATGCAGGGACGCATGTAACGTCGAACTGGCCAGTTTCTTTTGTGTTTCGCAGGGTGGCTGGGCTCGATGTGAACACGCAAACCCTCCGGTGTTACCTTCTTCTTGTCGCAGTTTGCGGGTTCGATCACGATTCGCGTGATCATTTGAAATGGTTTGGTCCATCTCATAACCCCTGACCCCAATTGGCGCCGATTTTTGGGAGGATTGAGAAAATGTTCGAACATCTAGTTGAGTCAGGATCGCACAGCGAAGATCTCAAACGAAAAGGTTCGTTTCTTGCCGGCTTCGCGATTCTTTATCTCGTGCTTATTTTTGCCGTTATGATCGCGGGAATCTTGTTGGCTCCCGCTTACATCGATCAGCAAGCCCTGGAACTCACGGCGCTGGTTGCTCCCGTTCCGGTGCCACAGGCACAGCAGCAGAAACAGGAAGCGAAACCCGAAAAACAGGAACTCGCGAAGAACGTCGACGTCCGCAAAGAGCTAATCGCAAACGTCGATCGTCCCGATCTGGTGCCTAAGGAGATCGGCAAGAAGGCCAGCGATATTCCGCCCGTGCGCAGCAACGTGGTGACGATGCAGGGTTCAAGTAATTCAAATGCGGTTACGCCGATGGCTCCAGGCGCCGGAACTGGATCGATTATTTCCGCTCCTGAAAGAGTTGAAATCAAGGATGAGCCGCCCGCACCAGCGCCGACCCCGAAGCCGACGCCGCATGCCCCGATTTCCGGCGGCGTGTTGAACGGCAAAGCGGTCCATCTGGTGACGCCGCCATATCCCGCTATCGCGCGCAGCGCCCACGCATCAGGTGCAGTGCAGGTTCAGGTACTGATCGATGAAAACGGAAACGTGATCTCAGCGACCGCGGTTTCCGGTCATCCCCTTTTACGAGCGGCAGCCCAGGCGGCAGCTCATGCATCGAAATTTACGCCAACGAAACTTTCCGGCCAGCCGGTGAAGGTCAACGGCGTAATCATTTACAACTTTGTAGCGCAGTAAGTAATCCGGCGCTGGTTTGCTCCAGAACGAAAACCGAGAGCTACCAGCGCTCGGTCTCATGGCCGGCAGGAATCAACGTAATCAAAAACTTTTGGAGGAGTTACCGTGACTATTCTGACAACCATCCTCGGAACGAAAGCGATGGGCTTTCTTCTGTTTCTCTTGCAAAGTCCGAGTCCCGCCGCGGGGGCATCGAGTGGCAATGAATTTACGATTACTGAAATGATCAAGAACATGGGCGCCGTCGCTATTACGGTCGTCATCATTCTCTTGATCATGTCGGTCTATTCGATCGCGATCATGGTCGAACGCTATCTGACCTACACGGCGGCGAAAAAGCAGTCCCGCGAATTTGCGCCACGTGTCGCCCAGGCTTTGAAGAACAATCGGATTGAAGAAGCGATCAATATCAGCGACAAG
>DASWQK010000424.1:0-2584 GCA_036403735.1 Pyrinomonadaceae bacterium | reverse complement strand
ATTCTCATTCACACCTCGCTTCAGCGAGGTGAACGGCGTTGAGTGTCCTGGGGCGTAACCGTCTTAACGGTTTCTAATTCAGAAGCCGTTGAAACGGCTGTGTTCCGGTATTTGCATTGGGTCACCTCGCTTAAGGAAGCGAGGTGTGAATGAGAGGCAGTGGGCAATTATCGGCCCGCTGACGCTTGGAATATCAGTTCGATTCGGGCGCGGTAGACGTCTCGACGCCGGGCTCCATCAGCGCGAATTCAGCATCACGCGCGGCTGCGCGCAGAGACCAGCCGCGATGCAGCAACAAGAGCACGCCCACACAGGCCCAGAAAACGTCGCGCGCTTTGCGGATGATCGCGAGGGTCACACCCGCCGCCTGGGTGAACTGCAGGATTTTTGACACGCGGCCGGTGCCGGCTTCGTCAACACCCATGCGCAATGGAACAAATTTGAAGGCCATGGTGATGACGCGATTGACTGACTCGAGAATGAACGCTGTGAACAAGGTCGGGGGTTGCTGCGGACTTATGAAATAGAGCGTCACGTAAATCTCAATCACACCCGCCAGGTGGAAGCACGCTTCCAACAACAGGATTGGCAGAAATCGCCAACCGCTCGTTCGATAAAAACCATAGACACGATCCTCAACTATGCGGCTTTTCTCAATCCATTTCTGATTAAGCCCGCGACGATAAAGAAAGGATGTCGCGCCACTGATGAATTTCACTTGCTTGCGAACCAGCACCGCGCTGAGCGCAATCATTACCGCGATGACGGCGACGGTGATAATGCTCGCGAGGCGCAAACCCTTCGGCAAGGTAAAGTTGAGCAGCAGCGCCAGCATTCCTGAGAGAACAAAGGTGACCACTGACAAGCCGTAAAAAATGTTTTCGATGACCATCGCTGAAAATCCAGCCATCAAGGGAAGGCGATCGCGAATGAGCGCGGGCTTGGCAGGCTCAGAAATTATGAAGTTGCCGAGCGGCAGAATGTTTCCAATGGCGTCGCCCATCAGCCGCGCGCGCAACGCGTCCCGGAATCGCAAGCGGTGTGGCGCTTCAACGCACATCATCCACGCAATTGATCTCACGACGTGCCGGATCCCGGAGATCATGAGGATGAGGACAAAGCCGGCGCCCAGGCGTCTGATTCCCTCAACGATTTGGCTAACGCCGGCCTGCCTGACGAAGTAAGCAAAAAGCGCCACCCCGCCGAGCGTGAAGATAATCCCAAAGGGCGTAAATCGTTTTCTGTTTTTCGCGGCAGTGGTTGTCATTGTGTTTGTGCGCGTTATCTCAACGGCAATGGTCGTGCCCGCCAAATCGACGATTTCGATTGCGAAGCCGAATCAGCTAGAGTCGGCGTTGCCCAAAAACTCGAGTAAGCGAACGCGGTACGGAACCGGTCGCGCAAGCGACTGGGTTGTTTCATCGAGATTACCCGCTTGCTGGCGCAAGCGGTTCCGTACCAGATCGCCGCCTCAACGCATTGACTATTACTTTTTGGGCAAAGCCGCTGGAGTCGGATAAATGCGACAGAAGAATATAGCGACCGAAGCACGAGCGTCCTCGCTCTGCATAGTAACTCAGAGCAGCAACGGGACGGTCGCGCTTCAGTCTCCAAACCAGGTTGAAATCTACACATCCGTTTTTGCCTTTTCCTCTTCCCGTTTATTATGATGTCGATTCAAGATCGGTCAAATAATTCTTTCCCGCGGTTCGGCAAAATATGAGTCAACCTCAAGTAGCAATTGAAGAATCAGTAGCGCGTCCGTTGACGACGCTTTCGGAAGACGAACAGATGTTTCGCGACAGCGTGCGCGAGTTCGCGGAGGGTGAAATTCGCAAGCGCGTCGAAGAGATGGACGAGCAGGGCCGTCTCGATCCGGCGCTGACCAAACAGTGTTTCGAGCTGGGCCTGATGGGCATTGAGACTCCCGAAGAATATGACGGCGCGGGTGGAACATTCTTTCAGGCAATCCTGGCGGTCGAAGAACTTTCGCGCGTCGATGCGTCGTTGGGGGTGTTCGTCGACGTGCAAAACACGCTGGTCAATAACGCGCTGATTCGCTGGGGCAATCCGGATCAAAAAAAGAAATACCTGACCCAATTGGCGACCGAAAAAGTCGGCGCTTATGCGTTGAGTGAAGCTGGATCGGGTTCTGATGCTTTCGCGCTGCAGACGCGCGCCGTCGACCGTGGCGATCACTTTGTCTTGAATGGCCGCAAGCTCTGGATCACCAATGGCAAGGAAGCGGAAATCTTTGTGCTGTTCGCGAACGTAAATCCTGAAGCGGGCTATCGCGGCATCACCGCCTTTATCGTCGAAAAGAACTTCGAAGGATTCACAGTCGGCAAGAAAGAAAACAAGCTGGGCATTCGCGCATCATCAACTACTGAATTGATTCTGGAAGACTGCAAGGTGCCGAAGGAAAACGTTCTGGGTGAAGTCGGCAAGGGCTACAAGACTTCGATCGAAACCCTGAACGAAGGCCGCATCGGTATTGGCGCGCAGATGATTGGCATCGCCCGCGGCGCTTTAGAGAGCGCCATCGCTTACACGACCGAGCGAAAGCAATTCGGCAAGAGCATCA
>DASWQK010000423.1:0-5974 GCA_036403735.1 Pyrinomonadaceae bacterium | reverse complement strand
CTGGAATGAGATTGGTCGCAAACAGCATCACTCGCGTGCGGTTGTCAGAGCTGAGATTGTAAGGATCTGTTAAGGGAAATGGATCGCGTATCAACGTTACCGCGTTGAGCGCAATGGCACTATCGCTATTGTTTTCCGTGGCCAGTGCCGGCGGGACCAGCGTAAGTGTCGCTTCGTTACTGGTTGTGCTACCGAAAGCATTCGTGACCAGGCAACGGAACTTCGCCCCGTTGTCCGCGGCTGTCGTAGCGGCAATCGAATAGCTGGTTGAAGTCGCGCCAGAGATATTCGACTGGTTTCTTTGCCATTGAAAGCTTAACGGCGCGCTGCCATTGGCTGAGACATTGAAGGTGGCAGGCTGCCCTCCGGTCACTGTTTGGTTCGCCGGTTGGGTGATGATGCCCGGCGCAGTGCCCGCAAATTGCACTCTGAATAAGGCGGCTGAACCGATCGCAAGATAATAAAGGCTCCCATCCTTTGCGACTTTCAGATCGACTGGTGACGAAAGACCTGAAGCAAAGTCTGCAGCCGTATTGTTCGATGGGTCGAACAAACGAACCCAACCATTGCAGAGATCGGCAAAAAAATATTTTCCGACATAGGTGGCCGGAAACTGGACCGTCGTCGGATTGTAGAACCCACCACCGACGATGGCACATCCCTGGGTCGACGTAGAACCGTGCGCGTATTGAAACAACGGATCGCGGAAGCTGGCGTTGGGGGGCGAACACGCGCCTTCGCAAATACCCCAGCCATAGTTCGATCCGGCAATGCCGTCGTTAATCTCTTCCCAGGTGCTTTCGCCCACGTCGTTTATGAACATTCGCGTAGTGCCGGGTTGAAAAGCAAAAGTAAAGGGATTGCGCAGCCCTAATGCCCAGATGGATCGGTTTGCTCCCTGGGCCGTATTGAAGAACGGATTGTCAGCGGGAATCGACCCGTCAGAATTGACGCGCAGAACCTTGCCCAGGCGATTACTCAAGGTTTGAGAATTAGCGCGATTGGCATTGTCGCCTACCGCAATATACAACTTGCCGTCAGATCCAAAATGGATCGCGCCGCCATTATGATTCCCGGCGCCACTCAAATTATCGAGATCGACCAGTATGAATTCGCTGCCCGCCATCGCGACGTCGCCGTTGGCCGTGAAGCGGCTCACCCGGTTGTGCGCCGGCGAGCCGGGAACCGTGTAATAGACGTATACAAAATTATTCGATGAGAAATTTGGATCGAAAGCTAGCCCCAGCAAGCCGCGTTCGACGGCAGAATCAACTGTCAGGCTGACGAACGGAGTCGCCAGCAGCGCACCGTTTTTGACTACGCGGAGCTGTCCACCTTGCAGAGTCACGAAGATGCGGCCGTCCGGCGCTAAGTCCATTGCGGTTGGACTCGAAAGTCCGCCGGCAATCTGTGTCTCTGAGAAGCCCGCCGGCAAAGTCGCGGCCGTCAGTGTTGAGCAGAGAGCAAAAAACAGAACGGCGCTGGCGGCAATTGAACTCGACCAGAGTCCGGGTCTTTTCCGTTTGTGATCAATGGAACCAGAATCGCTCACGAAATTTCTGCGCATCATGAGTAGGCCCTTCGATATTCGAGTCATCCTGGATCCTGGTTTTACGGGGGAAGGGGCGAACTGCATTCGACAGTAGTCGCAACGCGAGTGGGGAACTTAGTTGACGGAATTAAGAGCCGGGTGTGGGGGAGCGCGTCGTTCGGCTACTTAGTCTTAGGGCGAGGTTGATTATATCTACGGGAAAGAGTTTCTTCCAGATATTATTTTTTCACGATTGGTATCGGGGCAGTAGCCCGACCGTAAGGGCGGGCGTTTATGCGTCAAGTTCACGCCCCTTACGGTCGGGCTACTGACCCGCTTAGCATGCACGCAGAAGATCGCGATCAGAGGACAGATCAGAAGAGCTCACCACTTGATCGATCCTTCTTTCGTGGTATCAATCTGCGCCAGTTGCTCGTTCGAGCCGTAGAAGAACCCTTTCATGTTGTCCATCAAAAACCCCTGGGCATCCGGATTTATCAGGTCGAGGCCATAGTGATTGATGATGCGTGTCTGCGCCTGCAACCACTCTGCCCAGCAAGGCTGGCAAACCTCTGTGGCAATTTTCTGGCCTAATTCCGTGGGCAGCGGCGCATAGCCGAGGGCGGAGCGCTTCTGTCCGCAGCGAGCACATTTGATTTCGTCTGACATTGAGTGAATTCTCCTGAGTGAGGATTATAGCCGCGCCTGCTTTGTTTTTGGAGTGCGCCGCCAGAGCAAAGCGGCGACGGCGCTTTGGATTTTACACATTATCCAAAGCGGTGTCGCGCTATCGCTTGCCACCGCACTCCAAATTACTACTTCGCAGCCTTAATCGCTTTGATCGTGTCGTCATCTTTTGGTCGAAACAATCCCAGCGGTCGCACATCGCGATAGGTAATCACGCCGTTGCGATCGATGACGAAGACTGAACGCGCGACTTTGCCGGGAATCAAAGATTGCGCGCCGTACATGTCTGCGATCTTTCGATCGACATCGGCGAGCAGACGCAAAGGCAATTCGTGATGTTCGGCAAAATTCTTGTGCGATTCCACCGAGTTGGTTGAGATGCCGACGACCTCTGCGCCCGTCGCCGCATAATCGTCCCAGCGATCGCGGACCGAGCACATCTGCCGCGTGCAGATTGGCGTTTCATCGCCGGGATAGAAAAGCAGCACCACGACTTTGCCGCGGTGATCCGACAGACGCCAAGTCGCTCCGTCACTATCAGGAAGCGCGAAGTCCGGCGCTGTGCTTCCTTCCGAGGTGTTTGAAGTTGCCACTTGTGACGGGATATTACTTGATGAGCGCGGCCAGACTTGCCGCTGTTACCTGCGTGCGAATCTCGAGTTCGTTTCCGTGCGCGGTAATTTTCAAATTATTCAAAGCGCTTTCCACCAAACCTTTTCGCGGCTGGGCCATGCGCATCGTAAACATACCGCCGAGCTGCTTCAGTCCTTCCACAGTATCGCCGAGATTCTTTGCGGCATCAATTGAGTCAGTCCGCGCGACCATCATTACGGTGACATCCGTTTGCGTTGACCCGACAGATCCGTAAACCTGCCGAATGGCCCCGACGTCTTTGGCAATCGTATCGTTGCCAACGTCCATTTTGGTCAACAGCTCCGGCGTAATATTTGCACCAAAACCAATCACCGCACTGGCATCGCGGGTGGCCAGCGATACGAGATCAGCGGGAGCCCGGCCGGCTTTACAGGCATCTACAGCCGCGCGCACATTGGCAGGCGTACCGAGCGCCAGCGAGCTCTGATCGAGCAGGCAAATCGCTAATTCATTTACCCGCATGGTCCAAAGCCCGAGCAGCTTCAAATCGTCGTTGACGTTAACAATGGTGATTGTGACTCCACGATATTTTTCTTCACGAGATTTTCCATTCGCCGCGGCGCGAGCAGAGGCCGCCAACGCCCGCGCATCAAAAGTGCCGTGCGCAATCGCCACCGTTTCCAACCTGGTCGAAGTTGGCGTGGGATAAGTGTAATGAACACTGATAACCACGCGGTCAATTGAATGCAAGTCGATGCCCGTCTTCGTTTTGAATTTGTCTACTTCCGCATTAGCGTCCGCCAGTTTCGCCGCGTCGCCGCCGAGAATGCCTGGCATCGTCTCGTTCAGCATCCGCTTTACATCGACGACGGCAATGGCGTCGGAAGCGGGGAGATAGCTGGCGACGTTCAAGGGTGGGGCGGGAACGGTTCTTTGCCTTTGGCCGGCGAACGGTAGAGAGCTAATAAGCACAAAGACGACAACTGCGGCCGTGATAGCTACTTTTGAAATTAATGATTTTTGATTCACAACTTGTTCAACCTTCGCTGAGTATTTTCTTTCGCTGCCTGTGCGATGCTCGCCTTCCGCGTGCGGTTGGCTGTGTCAGAAGCCCGCGCGTAAGCAAGGGCGAGTTGCGGAACCGTTCGGGCTAAACCAAACGGGTCATTCCGCTTGTCAATCGACACCGCGATAGTTTCTACGGCCCTTGCCCTCCCTTACGGTCGGGCTTCTGACACTCAAACACGCTCAACCAGTAGGGCGATCCCCATGCCGCCGCTGATGCAAAGCGTTGCCAGTCCGCATTTCGCCTGGCGCTTCTCCATTTCGTGAAGCAGCGTCGTCGTAATGCGCACGCCGGTGCAGCCGATCGGATGGCCTAACGCAATCGCGCCGCCGTTGACGTTAAGCCGCTCCGGATCAAATTGCAGCTCGCGATCGCACGCGATCACCTGCGCGGCGAATGCTTCATTCAATTCGATTAGATCGATGTCTGACAACTCAAGTTTCTGTCTCTCGAGAATTGCTCGCGTGGCCGGAACAGGACCAATGCCCATAATCTCGGGAGCCACACCAACGATTTCGTAATCGACGATACGCGCCAACGGTTTTGCGCTTGATTCCTTCAAAGCAGATTCACTCATCACTACCACCGCCGCGGCGCCGTCAGTGATGCCGGAAGAATTACCGGCCGTCACTGTTCCATTTTTCAAAAATACCGGAGAGAGTTTCCGCAAGCTCTCGATCGTCGTGTCAGGGCGGACGTGCTCGTCCGTCGCGAACAGTTTTGTTCCCTCTCCCTTTGGGAGAGGGTTTACGCTCACCGTAGCTGCGCCCCTCACCCCAGCCCTCTCCCAAAGGGAGAGAGGGTTAATATCCAGCGGTACGACTTCATCGCCAAATTTTCCGGCCGCACTCGCCGCCGCCGCGCGTTGTTGCGAGCGGAGCGCATACTCATCCTGTGCGTCACGACCGATCTCGTATTGGCTGGCGAGCTTCTCGGCCGTCTCGCCCATCACTAATCCTGAAAGTGGATCGTTAAAGCCATCGCGATACATTCCATCAACCAGATCGACGTGGCCCATACGCGCGCCCCAGCGCGCGCCTTCGGCGAAGTAGGGAACCCGCGACATGCTTTCAGTCCCGCCGGCGAGCACGATGTTCGCGCGTCCCAGCATGATTTTCTCTGCGGCCAAAATAATTGCGCGCAACCCGGAGCCGCAGGCCTGATTGACGGTCAACGCCGGCACGCGATCGGGAACCCCGGCGCGAAATGTAATCTGCCGCGCAACGTTTGGCCCGACGCCGGCCTGGCGCGCGCAACCCCAAATTGAGTCGTCAATTTGATCGGGCCGGATGTTTGCGCGGCGCAGACTTTCTGTCGCCACGGCGACGCCTAGATCAGCCGCGGTCAGGGACTTAAGCGATCCGCCAAAGCGTCCAATTGGAGTGCGGACTGCGCCCGCGAGATAAATTGGTTCCATGCAAAATTATTTACTTTTGCCTCGATGTTAGCATAGCGTCCAATGTCTCCCGCAAACCCCACACAGTCTGTCGACGCCGGATCCATTAATCGCGACGAGCTGGAATTGCTTGAATTTGCCCAACCCCACGCAGAATGGTTCATATCAGAAGACGGACGACTGCCCCTGGAAGTTAACCGGAATGAATTTGATTTTTCTGCGGCGCACGGTCGTTTGATCTTTTCGTGTTGGATCCAGACAGGCGCGCGCGCCTGGCGGGTCACCGATTGGAATCGAGCAGGCGAGAAGCTCGTGCTGCAAGTGAGTCGCCGGATGGGAGCTGAGGCAGCGACCATTGAGCTGGTGCCGCGCGCTTCGGCCAAAGCATTAGTGGCAACGATTGCCGCGGCCAGGCAAGCGAGATGTGAAGTGCTCGCGCAGGTTGTGGCACAGACTTTAGTCTGTGAATCTTTAGGTGAAGATCACAGACTGAAGTCTGTGCCACTTGCGAAAGTCGAACGAGCAACCTTGAGCCCGGGCATGCGGCGCGATCAGCCCGGTCGCTATGCGCGAATCATTCTGCGTCTGCCATATGAGCGAATCGCGGTCACGGGCACAGTCGCCCAAAGCGATCCGCGAAATGTTGATTCACTTTTTTCTTCGGCGCTGCTTTGGTTTGCGCGTTTGCAGACAGCTCCCA
>DASWQK010000422.1:0-4216 GCA_036403735.1 Pyrinomonadaceae bacterium | reverse complement strand
CGTGAAAGCTTCGCGGCTTCGCGCCAAATCATATTCGTTCGATAGAGACTCCATGAGCAAAAGCTCAAGGCCCCAATCAACAGCAGCAGCGCGACTTTCCGATTGCGAATTAACAGTGAACAGACATTAGCAATCAGGAGGCACGCAAACACAGTTGGCAGATACAAGAATCTTTCGCCGAGCGTTTCATACAAACTTAGTCGCAGACTGATGACTGGAAGCAGAGCCACCAGAAATAAAACGGCGAGTGCCAGTAGAAATCGGTTCTGAAGTTTTCGTTCCGGCGCGTCATACAACCGGCGTCGCACCAGGGCAACAGTTGCCATGGTCGAGATCGCAATTACCGCAATCAAGTAAAAGATCGGTGATTGAAGCGGCTTGAAGAGGAATGACAGCCACGTTATGGGGAGTGGCGGCAAAACGGATCGCACTGACGCTTCGAGCAGGCGGTCGCGAATCCATCCCGGCGAAAAGTTCAGGTGTTGCGAGGTTCCGTACCCGCCGATGACCGAGCCAATCACGAGGGCGCGAATGATGATGAAGCCAACCAGAATCGATAGAAATAGTGCGAATGTCTTCAGAATTTGACCGATTGCCTGGCCCATCCGATCCGGCGCAGCGACGCTTATGACCAGGATGAGGAAGGGCAAACAGATCGCCGATTCTTTTGCGAGCAGCGCCATTACAAAACACGCCAGGGACGCGATTAATCCCCAAGTGCGCGCGCTGCTTACGTAGGCGAGATAAGCCAGGAGCGAAACAAGTACGAAGAACGTGGCGATTAGATCGGCTCGGCCCGAAATCCAAGTGACCGCTTCCGTGTGCGATGGATGGAGCAGGAAAAGCGCGGCCGCGGCGATGGCTGCACCGGTTCGGGCGCTGGATGTTGGAACGAAACGCTGGAGCAACTTTGAAGCGAGCTTGAAAACCAGGAAAGCATTCAAGCCGTGGAAGAGCACGTTCGTGAGGTGATACCCGATTGGACGCGCGCCCCAGATGCGACTGTCGACGACATAGCTCCAGATAAACAGCGGCCGAAAAAAACCACCGTGTTCTTGTCCCCAGCTCACGGAAAAATCTCCGTGCAGAACTTTGCCTATTTGCACAAAGTCGTCAGACAGAAAATAGCTGTTTATGTTTATTGAGAACGCGACGAACGCGGCAAGCAAAAAAAGGCCGAGCAGGTAAAATTGGGGAGAGCGAACAGGTCGCATCAATCGTGTCTTTTATAGATCGATCATTCACCTGTCAATTGTTCCACGACGGGCGACGAATTTTATTGTCGGTGACCCACTCGTCCCAGTCTTCGTCATAACCAACATAGTGAACCAGATGGCGTCCCGTCTCACCTTTCAAGATCTTGGCCGCGTACCACTTGCCCTGCCAGCTCACTTCGACGTTCGCGCCAACATAGTATTCGCTTGATTTGACATCGGTGACTCCGGCCCTGTTCCGCGCATTGGCCATGGTCGTTGGCATCCGAAATTCTCGCCGCGTCACCCATTCGTCATCGGAATCTTCAAAGCCAAAGTAATGCACCCGATAGGATCCGCCCCGCGCATCAATCACGCGCGCTTTGTACCAGTCGCCTTCGGATCGCACTTCGAGCCGGCGGCTAATCAACGGATCGATCTTGCGTTGGGCCACCGCCAGTTCCATTTCCGGCTGGAAGTTTCCAGTCGTCAAAAAGACTGAGCGTTGATCTTCAGCGAACGACATGTCCTCTTTGATGTCGGCGGCGAGTTCGGAGAGTGTTACTTCGCCATCGCCGTTGATGTCGGCGTATGACTTTCCGCGCAACGCGGCCAGCAACATTTCAGTGAAGGTCCAGTTCTCAGTCGAGACGTGGCTTGCCGTCGCAGAGGCAAGCGTCGCATACGAAACCCGGTGGCCCAGCTTCTGCGTCTGCTGTGCGAGGCTGCCCGAGTAACAAGTGTCCGCAGTCAGCAACGCTCGCGATCCTTTGAAGTACTTCTCAATGTCGCGGACGATCGAATCCGTCGCCCATCCTTCCGTATCGTCGCCGGCGTCGTACGTCGCGAAGTAAGTTGTCTGTTCGTCCTCTGATTTATAGCCGTGACCCGTGTAGTAAAAAAAGAGCAAATCGTCCGGGCCGGCTTTGGAGAGAAAAGTCGCAAATGTATTTTGCACACGACGCGACGTCGCCTGCGTGTCTTTTAAGAAAATGATTTGCGGATCGGGTACGCCCTGCTGCTTAAAGTATTCAACGAGTTGGGCGTCACGCCGATTCTGTTGGGGAAACGAATCGAACATGTCCTTGTGTTGCCACTGAAGAATACCTACGACGAACACCCACGTGCGTTGCGGTTGCCAATCTCGCTCTTTGGCTGAAATCGATTGACCGAAAGCACTGCCGAAGATGACGACCAACGAAATGCAGATCGTCCGGAGAACACCACGCTGATATTTTTTCAAAGATTTGCTTCCTCTTAGCCGGGACTCAGTAAAGCGGAGAGAGTCGGAACGAGCGGCGGGGAAAGTGATTGGCCTCTCGAGCGCGGACTATTGTACGACAGGTGTGGGCGATTTGTTGCGCGCGCAGTGAGATTTTTTCACTTGTGTGGCCAGGATCGCGCGGTCCTGGATTTGCCGAGTTCTAAGCGTGTAGTACGTCGGATTCCCTGATAAGGACCATAAAGAGATGCATATAAAAAGGAGCTTGACTGCTTTCATAGTCGCGGCCGCGTTGATGCTTTCTGCCACGCCGGTCGCTTTGGGTCAACAACCGTCGATGGGCGATTGGAGCGTTGTGCAATCGCTGTCCCCCGACGAACAAATCGTCATCAGCCTAAAGAGCGGCAAAGAGGTCAAAGGAAAATTTCTTGATGCCGCCGGCAACGAAGTAGCAATCCTGCGCAAAGGTAAGCATGAATCGTTTGCCAAGGACACGGTGGCGCAGATTCATCATGTGAAAGGCAAAGCGAAGAAAGGCCAGTGGGCGCTCATTGGTGCGGGCGTGGGCGCCGGTACTGGCTTTGGAATTGGGCAGGCGAAGAACTCGCCGCCGGTTGATGATGGTGGGATTTATCCGGTAATGGGAACGATAATCGGAGCGAGCATTGGAGCAGCGACCGGATTCTTGTTTGGTGAAACCAGACGGAATCGCGTGCTGATTTATCAGGGACGGTAGATAACCCCGATTAATTTATGTAGAGGCGGGCTACTGCCCCGCCTACTTTTCATCAATTGTTGGCGGGCGGTAGCCCGCCTCTAAACGGAGAGTCTTTCACAAATGCCGGCCACGCGTCGTAGAGATAAAGCGCGAACGGAATCCACCAGATCAAGTCGTTCGTCAGACACAAGACGATCGTTGATTTGGGCCATGCGCCTGACCAGATGAGTTGGGCCAATCCGATTGGCCCAACAATCTTGCCGATCAGCCCGACGGCTGCCAGCAGCCAACCGCGCTCAGGAACTCGCGCAACTTCGAAGTAGATGATCCCGTAGAGCCCGACCACCATTCCCAGGCAGGCGAAGATCTGCGGATGATTCAACGGTGGCAATCCGGAAAATCGAAACAGCCACTGCGGATCGTAAACCGCGTGGATGCCCCAGGCGATGTTGTAAATTCCCGCCGCTAAGAATACTAGGCGATGAAATTTTCGTCGGCGTAGGCGCAAGGGTTAAGAGGCAGTCTGCCGGCCGTCAATTATCTCTGGGGTGATGCGATAGAGCGCGATGTCCACTGCGCGACCAAGCGAGTCGAGTTCCGTCGCGCTGATGGCCGGCGTCAGCGAAGGATTTCGCTCAGTGATGAGTTTCATGGCGCGTTGCATCTCGTCCGCGGTAGTCAATTCGTTCGCGCGACCGATTACCATGACACTACGCCACTTGGTGCTGTCCGTTACTTCTTCGATTTGCAGGCACACCTGCGGATTCGCTTCGATGAACTGCGTTTTCATTCCCAGGGTGGTAAAGAAATAAAGATCTTTTCCGTCGTAGGCGTAGTGCATCGGCACGACGTAAGGGCGGCCGTCGCGCGCGCAGCCCAAGTGGCCAAAGCTCTCGCGTTGAAGCAGAGCATGCATTTCAGCGGGACTCATGTCACTAACTTTCAGCATGAGCGAATGATATACCTCGTGGAGAGCGGATTCAAAAATAATCTCCGCGCCTCGGTGGTTCTCAGTGCCTCGGTGGTGAATATTTGCCGCGACAAATTCACCACGGAGGCACAGAGCCCCACATAGACACAGAG
>DASWQK010000421.1:0-4012 GCA_036403735.1 Pyrinomonadaceae bacterium | reverse complement strand
ATCCCTATTCAAAGGAGCCCAGATAATTGATCCGACGTCTCACTATGATCGCCCTGGCAGTCCTGGCTATGGGCACAGTTCAGCGCCTGCACAGTCAACAGAACCAAGCGGAAGAGTTTGTTTCTGTCCTGGGCCGATTTGGCATCGCAATGCCCGCACCTTACGTTGACTACCGACCTTTTATCGAATTCAGGACCTCCTCAGGACAGAAGTTTTCCAGCGCGAGTTATAGATGGGCTCTTGATTCAGACCAGGTAGTAGTTAGTTATGGGGCCGGATCAGTAAACCTCGAAGATCCATCGCGGCGCGATTCGTTTCTCACCGGAATGCGAAACGATTACGTTTCGAAAGCTGCTCACGGCTCAGTGCTGGCTGAAAAGCAGACCACGCTTGCGGGCCATCCGGGCATGATATTCGGCATGGAATCCGACGCGGGCCGGGTTATGGTTTGGCTGTATGTCGCCAGGAACCGATTCTACTTAATGTCGTTATCGTTGAGCGACCCGTCTAAAACTGAATCACATGTCAAGACCGTCTCAACGTTTCGGTTAATGTCTCAGGACGAGCTGGAACCTCGGTACCGGAAGCTCTCGGACCTGCTGAGGCCGCCACCGTTGACTGATGAAGCGCCCATCAAACGACCGACGACCGATGTTCAAGATGCGCGGCTGACAGGCAAAGTAAAAGCCGTAATCACCGAAGAAGAAAAATTCGAAGGAACGGAACTCTTCGACGACCGCGTACGAACCTCAGTTGATCTTTACGATGAAGCCGGAAATCTCTCTGAGAGCGATCAATATTCAGGCGGACTGCCGCAAGCGGTTCGCCTGTATGGATCCGTGAAAGGCGATCGGGCGTATCGCGAAATGCGACGGCTTCCCGACATTGTATTAGCGGCTTCCGATCCGAAAAAGAAAGACAATGTGACCAAGCAGGGTCCGGAAGTGAAGATCTTCAAAATCAAGTACAAATATAATGGCGACCAGCTGACCGAAATCCGTGTGATTCGGGATGACGGAGAAGAATTTGAGAAATACGTCTTCCTGCGCAAGGAGAACAAAGTCGAACACACCTTCGACCCCGCTTACGTGATTTTTGGCGCCATGAATTTTGCAAAACCCAAAGTGATTTCGCTGATCGATGACAAGGGGAACGCCATCGAGGACACCTTGTTGAGCCCCAGCGGCAAAGTTGACTACGAGAGTCATTCCATTCCGGGTGCAGGTTATATTCAGGACTACAAACGGCGGTACGATTCGGAGAAATTCAAGTACCGTTACGAGTTCGATCAACAGGGAAATTGGATCAAAAGAATCGCAACCGCCGTGGTAGCCGGCAAAGGCGAGGTTCCTGATCACGTGACATACCGAAATATCTCTTACCACCCCTAAGCAACATTTGAAAATGGAGCGTGCCTAAAGATGATGAGATTTCCACCGGCGCTAAAACCCGTATTTGTCGTTGTTCTCTCGGCGGCAGCATGCTTGTTGCTACTCTGTCTTGGCAAGAATTCTGGCAATGCGCTGGGCCAAGTGCGATCTAACCAGAGTCGCCAAACCGCGGACCTTGTCGATTCTGATAATGGTAAGAGCGAGATGCGGCCGATCATCGAGTACTACATAGCCGATCGCGGCACTCTTCAACGATCGTTCTTTGTCAACAATTCCGCAGCGCGCCGCGAGCGTTTCAGAAAATTTTATGCGGACGCGCTGGAGCGAATTCAAAAGCTCAACTTCGATTCGATGAGCCAGGAGGGCAAGGTCGATTACATCCTGTTTCGCAGTCATCTCGAACACGAACTCCGCCAGTTGGACATTGAAGCGAAGCAGATGACTGAGATTGCTCCCCTGATTCCCTTCGGCAAGACAATTGTTGATTTCGAAGAATCGCGGCGGCGGATGGAGCCCCTCGATTCAGCGCAAGCCGCCACCACTCTGAACAATCTGAAGAAACAAGTCGAAGACACGCGTCGGCAAGTCGAGGCCGGACTGCGCGGCGGCGACAGCGCGGACGCGATCAAAGTAAAAAAGACGGTCGCGTTTCGCGCGGTGAACGCTATCAATTCCCTGCGCGGCAACCTGCGCAACTGGTACACGTTTTATAACGGCTACGATCCGGTCTTCACCTGGTGGAATGAAGAACCTTACAAGGCATTCGATGAAGCGCTGACCAGCTACTCGGCATTTCTTAGCGAACGATTATTGGGTTTGAGAACCAACACACCTGCGGGTCAGACAGGTCAAACGGGTAGTGGGCAGCGACCCGGTGGCGGCGGAGGCGGAGCGCAAGGTGGTGGCCAGGGAGGCGGCGGCGGTTTTCAACGACCGGCGACAGCGCAGGCACGACCCGGAGACACCAGCGACATCATCGGTGATCCGATCGGGCGCGAAGCGCTGCTCAGCGAACTGCAATCGGAAATGATTCCCTACACTCCCGAAGAATTAATCGAGATCGCCAACAAGGAAATGGCCTGGTGCGAAAACGAGATGAAGAAGGCTTCGCGCGATCTTGGTGATGGCGACGATTGGAAGAAAGCGCTCGAACACGTAAAGAACCATTACGTCGAGCCGGGCAAGCAACCCGAGATGATTCGCGGCCTGGCAGTCGAAGCAATCAAGTTCGTCGACGATCATGATCTAGTGACTGTGCCACAACTCGCGCGCGACACGTGGCGCATGGAGATGATGACGCCTGAGCGCCAGCTCGTCAGTCCGTTTTTTCTCGGCGGCGAAACGATTTTGGTTTCATTTCCGACGAACACCATGTCGCATGAGCAAAAGATGATGAGCATGCGCGGCAACAATATCGACTTTGCGCGGGCCACTGTCTTTCATGAATTGATTCCCGGTCATCACTTGCAGGGATTCATGACGGCACGCTATCGCCCGTATCGCGGACTGTTCGGCACGCCGTTCTGGACTGAGGGCAACGCTCTTTATTGGGAGCTGCTGTTCTGGGACCTCAATTTTCCCAAGACACCTGAGAACCGCATCGGCATGCTTTTCTGGCGCCTGCATCGCTGCGCGCGGATCATCTTTTCACTTAGTTTTCACTTAGAGAAGATGACGCCGCAGGAATGTATCGACTTTCTCGTGAATCGGGTCGGACATGAGCGTGACAATGCGACGGCCGAGGTGCGACGTTCATTCGATGGCGGCTACGGACCGCTTTATCAGATTGCCTATCTGATCGGCGGTTTGCAGCAATTTTCACTGCATCATGATCTGGTGGATTCCGGCAAGATGACGAACCGCCAATTCAACGATGCGTTATTAAAAGAGAATCGTATCCCGATCGAGATGATTCGGGCGATTCTGACGAACCAGAGACTGACGCGTGACTACAAAACAACCTGGCGATTTTATGGCGAGATGTAAGGCCTAGAGGGCGCGATCAGCCTCTGGTTCTGAGAAGAAACCACTAACGACCCGTCGCGTATTAGCGCACAGGCCTGCTCCCCGCCTCGGATAGTTTCGTCTTCAGTCGCGTATTTTCCGGGTCAAGACTCAGAGCCCGTTCGTAATAGCGTATAGCGCTATCGACACCGGTTTTTTTCATGTGGAAGTCTCCTAATGCTTCCCAACCCTCGAGACCAGCCAAACGCTTTCGATCGTTGGGGAAAGCTATTACGGTCGCTTGATCTAACACGTGTTCAGCCAAGGCCGGCTTGTCGATTTTCAGGTATGTTAGGGCCAACAAAGAATAACTACCGAGGTCGGCCGTTCGGGTGTCGATCATTTTTCGCATCAGGCTGATCAAAGTATCGTACTCACGCCGGTGCTCATAAATTTTGCCTAGGGAAAAGAGCGCGGCAGGATTGTTCGAACTAAGGGTAAGGGCTCGCTTGACCGCCTGTTCAGATTCATCGAAGTAATCGGTGCGCTGCATTGTTTCTGTTATCCAGAGCAACGTCGGCAAATCATGAGCGCGGACGATTGCTTTGGCATACACTTGGCGGGCCTCGTCGCGTGCGCCATTCGTAGCGAGAAGGTGCGCCAGGTGAACATAGGCG
>DASWQK010000420.1:0-3083 GCA_036403735.1 Pyrinomonadaceae bacterium | reverse complement strand
CGACCAGCCCATTCATGGGCGACAGAAACTGTTTTGCTCTTGACGGAGCTTAGCGAGATTTTCAAATGCTTTGGACTAGAAACATTCTGCGGCTACGCGGCGGATTGAGAGTAGAGGTCTTCCGCGCCTTCGGCGTGCATCGGCTGCTACCTTCAATTCTTCTGCTTTCTGCCTTCTGCCTCCCGCTTTCTGCCTATTCCGCTTCGCCATGGATCCGCCAGCCGTCCGGCACAATGGCCTGGCTCCATTCGGTTTACTTTCTCGATCGAAATCAAGGATGGGTCGCCGGCAGCAACGGCACCCTGCTGACAACGACAGACGGCGGGACGACCTGGAAAAAACTTTCTACGCTCACCAAAGACACCTTGCAAGACGTTTACTTTGCCGACCAAGAAGTCGGTTGGTTGATTGCTACAGGTGACATTCTCAAATTGAAAACAAACGAGCCAGCCTCGTATCTCTTAAAGACAGAAGACGGCGGTACGACCTGGCGCCAGGTTCTGCTTAACAGTCCAGACATCAATGCGCGTCTGGTGCGACTGGTGTTTGCGGACGCGCAGCATGGCTGGGCTTTTGGTGAGACCGGCGTGGTGTTCGGCACGCGAGACGGCGGCGCGCACTGGATGCGACAAACCGGAGCGACAAAACATCTGCTGCTCGGCGGCGCGTTTTCCAGCGAGGCGCATGGGTGTTTAGTAGGGGCCGGCGGCACGATCATTCACACGAGTGATGGCGGCATGAACTGGCAAACAAGCCTGGTGCGCGATGGCGCGCACGTTCGATTCAATGCAGCGACTTTAGTTGGCAATCGTGGCTGGGCAGTGGGCGCGGCCGGTCAGATCTTCACGACCAATGATGGCGGCCGCATCTGGTTCGCGGAAGTATCAACGACGAATGCGGATCTCTTCGACGTAAATTTTATCGACGCAAGCGAAGGCTGGGCCATCGGCACGCAAGGCATCATGCTGCACACCCGGGACGGCGGCGTTCATTGGTCTCCGGAATCGATTGGTACAACGCACGTACTGCAACGCCTCTTTATTATCGATCGCAATCATGCATGGGCGGTCGGGTTCGGCGGCACAATTTTGAAGTTTGGCGAATCGAGCGCTCCACAATTGAAGAGTTAGCTCTATGATTCAGCTCCGTGAGGAGCGCAATATTTATAGCTATCGAAATGGATTTGATACCCGCCCTTCGATTTATTGAACTAGCTCGCCTTCTATAAATATTTCATGCTTACGGCACGAAGCGGCCAGCCTCTCTTCGGGGTAATCCCTCACACTTGGGAACGATCTGTTGACAGAACCGTTGTCATAGTAGTAGAACTTCGCCCGCTCGCTCTGTTCTAAGATTGTTCAGCACACTTCAACCCCGAGGAGACCCTAAGAATGAAAAGACATCTACCCCTGGCCGCGCTGTTACTTCTGGCGTTCGCCACATTCTGTTTCGCGCAGGATGCAACTCCGTCGCCTACGCCTAAACCAAAGCCGAGAATGAGCAAAGCCGCCCTGACGAAAAAACTTTCGGCCAACGAGACCGCGCTCTGGACCGCCTGGAAGAACAAAGACACGAAGCCATTTCAAATGTGGCTCTCAGCGGACGGTGTGATGATCGGCGATCAAGGCGTGGGCACAAAAGGCGACGTCGTGAAAATGATGGCATCTATGCCCTGTGACGTGAAGTCGTTTACGCTATCCGACTGGAAGCTGTCGATGGTCGACGCTGACGCGGCGGTGATCACCTACAAAGGAGTGGCGGACGGGACGTGCGCCGGACAAGCTATTCCGGCGGTCTGGGCCAGCAGTCTTTGGGTTAATCGAAAAGGCAAGTGGACAGCGTTTTCACACCAGGAGACACCGGTGAAATAAGCTGTTCAAGCGGAAGTCTTATCGACTGGTGCATGAATGAAAAGGGCGGGCCGTCGGGGTCCGCCCTTTTGTGGCCCGAGCACTAGTTAATTGCTTCGGTTAGTTCGGTGAGCTTGGTGACACTGATCGTGTCATCCTTCACAGTTCCTTCGACGGCAACCTTCAAACCCTTTTTGGTCTGGGTACTCTTCAAGAGTTCGGCCGCGTTGCCGTTGCCTTTTTCATCAAGCTTGTAACGCTTGTTGTCGTCGGTCACGACGGAATAGCCGCTCGTCTCGCAACTATCCATCAAGGCACAACTGACGGAGTGACCTTTTGCGCGAGGACCAAGATCTTTCGCCCCATCAGCGCAAGCGTTGTCGATTAAGTAGCCGCTGACCTTGATCGGCGCCGCGCCCTGGGCGTAGAGCATCGCAGCGAAAGCAAGTGATAAAAGGACTACGAGTAGTTTGCGGTTCATAGAAATGGGGTCTCCCTTAAGATTCTTAGCGAAGGCATTGTACGCCGTCGCGAGCGCCTGGTACAGAACCGCTTGCGCTAGCAAGCGGGTAAGCGGTCGGAAGTATTCGAGCCTTAGTGGAAGATGCCTCGATCATCGTCGCCGGCAGATTGCTCGCTAACCGCTTGCTAGCGCAAGCGGTTCTGTACCACGCACACTCACGGTCGGGGTTCTGCCGAGTGCGCGCTGCCTTCTGACTTCTGTTTTTCCGGGCGCATGTGCGGAAACAGAATCACGTCGCGGATCGAACTCTTATTGGCAAGCAGCATGACCAGGCGATCGATGCCCACACCGATCCCCGCTGCCGGCGGCATGCCATAAGACAGCGCGCGTATGTAGTCTTCGTCCATCACCATCGCTTCTTCATCACCGCGCTCGCGCTGCTGCACCTGATCCTTAAAGCGCTGGTATTGCTCTTCGGGATCGTTTAATTCAGAAAAGCCGTTCGCCGATTCGAGCCCACCGACGAAGTACTCGAAGCGTTCAGCGACAGACGGATCGGATGGCGAAGCCTTCGAAAGAGGAGACACAGGCTTGGGAAAGTCCGTGATGAAGGTTGGTTGAATCAAGTGTGGTTCAGCAAACTCTTCGAATAGCTCAACTATGCGAACTGGTTCTTCTGTTTCAGTGGGAGCTTGGCCTCGGTAATGAGCAATCGCATCCTTCATCGTCACCCGCGTGAACGGCTTTGAAAAATCGATTTCATTTTCGCC
>DASWQK010000419.1:0-3149 GCA_036403735.1 Pyrinomonadaceae bacterium | reverse complement strand
GGATAGAAAAAAGGGAAACCTATTGGACGTTACAAGGGAGTACTGTGATCTCGGGATCCAACACACCATCACTCTGATTGACTCTGACTTGCCGCCGCAATCCGGGGAGAACTCGTTAGTGTTTCAAGATTCCGAAATCGTTCTTCGTTTACATGACGAAGGCGAAAGAGGACGGTTGTTTAAGATGCAGACGTGGTAGCTTCTGCCGCCCGCCGTCGTCAATTCGCCCCGACAGAGGAAGACGGGAGGCTCGCGGCGTCAGCACATCGTCTTGATTATCGCGTCCGCAAATTCATTCGTGCTCGCACTCCCCCCAATGTCGCGCGTGCGAACTTTCCCTTCCTCAAAAACCTTCAGCATGGCGTTTTCGATCTTCTCTGCGGCTTGACGTTCTTCGATGTGCGTCAGCATCAGAATCGCCGACTGTAAGAGGGCGGTCGGATTCGCAATTCCAAGGCCGGCGATGTCGGGGGCCGAGCCGTGTACCGCTTCGAAGACCGCGCCTTTCTCGCCGATGTTTGCGCCGGGCACCAGACCCAGTCCGCCGATCAATCCCGCGCACAGATCAGAAATGATGTCGCCATATAGATTTTCGCACAGCAGGATGTCGAACTGTTCGGGCCGCATTACCAACTGCATCGAAGTGTTATCGACGATCATGTTTTGCCGCTCGATCTCCGGATAAAGCCTGCCGACTTCTTCAAAGCACCTGAGGAACAATCCGTCGGAGAGCTTCATGATGTTCGCCTTGTGCACGCAAGTTATCTTTTTTCGTTTTTCATTGCGCGCATAAGCGCAGGCAAAACGCGCGATGCGCGTCGACGCCTTCTCAGTAATGATCTTCAGACTTTCGATCACGCCCGGAATGATTTCGTGCTCGATGCCGGAATAGAGACTCTCCGTGTTCTCGCGCACGACGACCAGGTCCAGGCCGGGATTGCGACAGGGAATATTAGGGAGCGCCCGGATGGGACGAAGATTCGCGAACAGATCGAGCGTCTTGCGCAAACCGACGTTGACGGACGTAAAGCCCTTGCCGACCGGCGTCGTGATCGGACCTTTCAATCCGACTTTGTTGCGTTGAATTGATTCGATGAGTTCGTCGGGCAGCGTCTTGCCGAATTTCTCGAGCGCCTGCTGGCCGGCGAGGTGCTCTTCCCATTCGATTTCGACGCCGGAAGCTTCGATGATAGAAACGACTGCGGCCGCGACTTCGGGCCCGATGCCATCGCCCGGAATCAGTGTGATACGATGCTTCATAAATTCAGAGTACTTGGTTCTTAGTGCTTAGTACTTTGGTGTCCTCCGATGAAAAAGTCAAAGCACTAAGCACCAGGCACAAAGCACAAAGAGCATTCAATGTCAGTCGAATCATTCAGCCCGGCGTCGTCTGCTGAAGTAGTCGTTATTGGGGGTGGCGTCATCGGGTTGAGCATTGCGCGCTCGCTCGCATTGCGCGGTGTGCGCGATGTCATCGTCGTTGAAAAGAGTGATTTTGGGAGAGAGGCTTCGTGGGCCGCCGGCGGAATCCTCGCGCCGCAAATCGAGGCTGATACGTCGAACGATTTTTTTAGTTTGGCGTGTGCCAGTCGTGACCTGTACCGCGATTTCGCGAAAGCACTACGGGATGAATCGGGAATTGACGTCGAGCTCGATCTTACCGGGACGTTGTGCGTTGCTTTCACAGAAGCAGAGGAGCAGGAGTTACGTCCGCGTTACGATTGGCAGCGCGGCGAAGGGCTGGACGTGGAATGGGTGAGCGGCGTACAGGCGCGGGCACTTGAGCCGTCGCTGTCTGAGCAAGTTCGATGCGCACTCCGATTTCCGAATGACCTCCAGGTCGAGAATCGCCGGCTGCTGCAAGCACTGCTGATCAGTAACAAAACGTTAGGGGTTCAATTAATAGATCATTGCGCTGTGCAAGGTGTGCAGGTCGTGGCCGGAAGAGTGCAGGGCGTCAACGCGTCGCAGGGCTTGATCGGCGCTTCGTCGGTAGTCATCGCCGCGGGCGCATGGTCGTCGATGATCGATCCTGCAAAACAAATTCAGGTCCAGCCGGTGCGCGGACAGATGCTTTGCTTTCAAGCGCAGCCACAGATTGCCCGCCATGTTGTCTACAGTTCGCAGGGCTACTTGATTCCGCGCGCAGACGGGAGATTGCTGGCGGGATCGACAACTGAAGAAGTCGGATTCGACAAAAGCGTAACTGATGAAGGTGTGAACAAAATCACGTTGATGGCGCGCGAAATTGCCCCCGCCGTCGCGACTCTTCCGTTAGTCGATTCATGGGCCGGCTTTCGCCCGCGCGCTGTTGATGATTTACCCGTGCTGGGAAATTCAGTTGAGATTGAGGGACTGGTTTACGCTACGGGACACTATCGAAATGGCATTCTCCTGGCGCCGATTACCGGAGAGTTGATTGCGGAAACAATCGTGTCTCGGAAAACTCCGGCGATGTTGGCGGCCTTCGCGCCCGACAGGTTTCAAACTCGATTGAGAATGAAGTCAGTACCGGGAGCGGTAGCGACCGGGTAAGACCGTGGCATCTTGACTCTTGCAATGAACTACGACCCGGTCGCTACCGCTCCCGGTACTGACCTCATGCCAGTCGCTCGAGCCAAGGCCCAACGATTTTGACAGTCATTGCGACCCTGTCCTACCATCGTTCCAGTCTCCGTCACGCATCGCGATCCTTTAGCGATCACATGAAATTATTTTCCATCTCATTCGCTCTTCTTTGCTGTTGCCTTTTGCTCACCTCAGTGTCTGCGCAATCAGCTCGCACGAAGAATTCCGATCCGGTCCAAAGCACTGAGCCGAGCAGAGGTGTCGACGCCCGAACGCCTGATGCGGTTCAGGCGAAGTCCGCCGTCCAGCTCTTCGAAGAAACTGATAATTATGCGCGCCGGAAATTCGAAGCCTTTGAAAAGCTGAAGATGCCGTACGACGATCAGCTCAAACAAAAGATCGAGAAAGAACAACGCGATCTCGCCGCTCGATATGCCACGACGCTGGCCGCACGCAAGTTGAACGGCAATGAAGTTTACTATTTGGGTTTGCTTTACAACCTCGCGGGAAAATTCGACGGCGCCTTTGACTCAATGCAACGTTTTCTAAACGAGAACCCAACGGCGACGGGTGAACCGGCC
>DASWQK010000418.1:0-3137 GCA_036403735.1 Pyrinomonadaceae bacterium | reverse complement strand
CGACGCTTGAGCCGGCGTCGCCGGCAAGTTCCGCGCGCAGTGCAACCACTTCAGGCCGTTTGCGATCGTCTTCACTTAGCCGGTCGAGCAGTTGCAGGCTCTCATCGGAATTGCCCGCGCGCGCGAACATTTGCGCAACCTCCAGGACGATCGTGTAGTGAGTCCCGGAAATGATCGTAGGCTTGAAGAGATTTAGATCCAGGAGCGCTCCCGCGCGATCATTTATTTGCAGGCGAAGGCGCGCGCGATCGAAATACAACGCGTAAAGTTCTCGCGGCTTCATTTCAATCGCGTGCGTGATGCTGGCGACTGCGGCTGCACCGTCGCCCGACGAGTTTTCGATATACGCGCGCCGGCGCCACGTTTGAAAAGTCGCGTCACTCAAGGCTGTGGCCGCCCGCATGAGCTTTACTGCTTCAGTCAAATCACCGGCTCGTTGTCTTAAGACGGCCAACGCGACTGTCGCTTCGGAATTCCTATCATCGAGCTGGATCGCCTTGCGTAGCAGCGGCTCGGCTTCGGCGTCAGTATTTCCGGAAAACGCGAGCATGCTGCCAAACTTCGCGTATGGCAGCGCCCAGTCCGGACGCTCAGTCACGGCGCGATTGAAACCTTCCATCGCTTCTGTTTTTCGATTTGTGGCGATCAGCGCCATGGCTCTCTGAAACTCTGCTTCCGGGAACTCCGGCTTCAACTTGATGGCCGCATCGTACAGTTGAATGGCTAACTTGATATCGCCCTTCGCGTGGGCGTCCTGGCCTTTTTCAAAAAGCTTCACCGGATCAGTTTCGCCATTGGTTGCATCGTCAGTCTGGGCCCGAACCGCCTGAAAACAGAGAGCGATAGCCAGCAGGATAAGCCCGCAGAATAGAATTTGTTTTGAGCGTAACGTAGCAGACATGGTTCGTTAATGATCAGAAAGGACCAACCGCAGCCGAGCCGGTTTTGGGAACTTCGATGTTAACACTTCGATTGACGTTGCGTCACCAAAACATAGCTGCCGAAGCAATAGTTCGAACTAACCACGCTAGTTTCAATTCCATTGACTTCTGTGGCGCGTATACTAGACTACGCTCGCTCCAGAAGAGGTCCCCCCAGGCTGGTTGAAATGACGCTTCCCCCCGGCACTCGCCTAGGTCGTTACGAAATTCGCGCCCACATCGGTACGGGCGGCATGGGCGAAATCTATCTGGCCCAGGACGTTGAGTTAGAACGCATTCTGGCTCTCAAGATTCTGCCGGCAGAGTTCGCATCCGATCCCAGCAGAATGCGCCGGTTCATCCAGGAAGCTCGCGCGGCGTCCGGTCTGAACCATCCGAACATTCTCACCATCTACGAAATCAATCACGAAGGAACCACGCCCTTCATTGCCACTGAATTCATTGACGGGCTAACCCTGCGAAAACGGATCAAACGCGGAGCGGTGCCGGTGATGGAGGCGCTCGACACTGCGATCCAAATTGCGAGCGCCCTGGATGCCGCCCATCGGGCCGGCATCGTCCATCGCGATGTGAAACCTGAGAACGTGATGCTGCGCAAAGATGGATACGTGAAGGTGCTCGACTTTGGATTGGCGCGGCCGACTGAGCAACATGAAGTCGGCACGGAAGCCGCGACGCTCGTAAACACTGAGATCGGAATGATCGTGGGAACGGCGAGCTATATGTCGCCGGAACAAGCGCGCGGGCAAAGAGTCGATGCGCGCTCGGACATTTTTTCGCTCGGCATGGTGATCTACGAAATGCTCGCGGGTCGCTCACCTTTCATCGGCGCGACCAACAGTGACATCGTGGCGTCGATCCTGAAAGAAGATCCACCACGTCTCACAGATCTGTCGCCGGACACTCCCTCTGCGTTTGAACGCATCGTCAATCGAGCGCTTACCAAGGACAAGGACGAACGTTATCAGACTGTCGCTGAATTACTCTCAGACCTAAAGCAACTAGAGCAAAACCTGGATTTCGAAATTCAGAAGGATTCATCGGAACGCGCAAACTCAGAGGTGGGCGGAGGCGCGGTGACCGCAGAAATGCCCGCGCGAGCCTTCACGGCAGATCAGCCGCCGGCGAAATCGACCTCGGCATCGACGATCGCGCCGGTGCTCGTCGCTCGCCGTCACCTGGCGCGGAACTTGATTCTAATTGCCCTGCCGGTGATTGCGCTGATGGCCTATCTCTTCTACCCACGGAAGTCGCGAGCCATCGAGTCGATCGCCGTCCTTCCTTTTACCTATAGCAACGATCAGGGCAACAATCTGGGTCCGGACGCAAACTGGTTGAGTGACGGCATCACGGAGAGCATCATCAACGACCTTTCGCACGTCCCGAACTTGAAAGTGATCGCGCGCAGCTCGGTGTTTCGTTACAAAGGTCAGGACATCGATCCGCAACGGGCCGGCAGCGAATTAAAAGTTCGCACGGTTGTCACTGGTCGCATCGTGCAGATCGGCGACACCCTTAGCATTCAAACTGAGCTGGTTGACGTGCAAAATCAAACGCAGCTTTGGGGAGAAAGATATCGACGTAAAGTAACGGACATAATCGATCTGCCCGAGGACATCTCGCGCGAAATTTCCGAAGGCCTGAAACTCGAGTTGAGCGGCGAGACAAAGAAGCAGCTGGTTAAGCGTTACACCGCGAATCCGCAAGCATACGAGCTGTACTGGAAAGGGCGCTATCACTGGAACCAGCGCAAAGCCGAAGACATCAATCAGGCCATCAAGTATTTTCAGGACGCAATCAAACTCGATCCGCAATACGCGCTGGCGTACTCCGGACTCGCCGATTGCTACGTGCTCGGAAGTGTCTTGCAAATGCCGCCGAAGCAGGCGATGCCCCTGGCGATCGATGCGGCGCGGCGGGCTTTGTCGATCGACGATCAATTAGCTGAAGCGCATACGTCGCTGGCCAAGATCAAACTGTCTTACGAATGGGATTGGCCCGGCGCTGAATCCGAATTCAAGAAAGCTATTCAATTGAATCCGGGCTACGCAACGGCCCACCAATGGTACGGCGTGTATCTTTCAGAGATGGGCCGTCATGACGAATCGATTCGTGAACGCACGACGGCGCAGGAACTGGACCCGCTGTCGCTCTCGATCACTACGGGCCTGGGGCGCGCACTTTTCTGGGCGCGAC
>DASWQK010000417.1:0-3304 GCA_036403735.1 Pyrinomonadaceae bacterium | reverse complement strand
TTGAATTCGCGCCGCCGCGTCAACTCAGACGTTGAGCGTCTTTCACTTTAATGACTCGAATCGCTGTTGCTAAGGACCTTGATGGATAGAAGACAAATCAGTTGGCTTATCGTCCGGGCGTTCGGAGTTTACCTGTTAGTCCAGGCCTTCATTCTCCTGCCGGAGCTGCTGGCTGGGCTTTTTACCGCTCGTTACTACAGCAACGTTATGTCCTCTCTTGGTTCGGAAACCGGAAGCGGTGGCTCGTTTACTCGCGTCATGACGTCTATGTACCGAACTATGGCCGTCGCGCCGTTGATAAGAATCATTCTATATTCTGCGGCAGGAATTTATATGGTTTGTGGCGGCCGATTTGTGGTTCGGTTATTAGAGCGGTCTCCTGACAATCCGACAGATGTCGACAGCGAAGGCGACGCCCAACAAATGGTTGAACGCGAGCCGCGATAGCGTGTTTCGCATGAAGCTTTTGTAAATCACAGTTGGCGCTGGCGGGCGGCCGCGTCAACCCAAACGTTATACCGCTTCATTACTTGTGAGGCTGAATGAACCCACCGCAACCAACCTGGAACAGCTTGGAAATCGTGAAGCTTCTCGTCTCGGGGCTCACTCCGATAGTTGTGCTAATCATTGGAATTTGGATCAGTCGCAGCTTGAAGCGACTTGAATTTCTTCAGTGGACAAACCAAAAGATTACCGAAAAACGGATTGCCGTCTTCGAAGAACTCGCTCCATTGCTAAACGATCTACTTTGTTACTTTACCGTTCTGATGTCGTGCTTCTCCGGGGAATTGGGAGTGGGACTCATGGCGGACCATGAGCCCTCAGGTCGCATACCGGCAAACATCCGGTGATGTCGGGGCGGTATAACAAATCCTTGGCGCGAGCGGCCGCAGCGTGTTTCTTAACTAGAATTGATCCGTCGAAGAGTGACTTGATTCGCGCCGCGCCCGGTCAACTCAGACGTTATGAATACTTCAAGCGGAAGTTTTTCTAAATACTCGTTTCATTTCGCCCCCGCTCACCATGCCGCTCGATGGCCATTTCGATCAGTTGATCGATAACGCGCGAAAAAGGAATTCCGGTCGCTTCCCACATCTTGGGAAAGCCGGACACATCAGTCAGGCCGGGCAAGGTGTTGATCTCGTTGACAAGCAGCTCGCCGTCCGCTTTCAAAAAGAAATCGACGCGCGACAAGCCTGAGGCATCGATCGCTTTGTAGGCAATCGCCGCCATCTTCTGAATTTTGTTGATTATCGATTTTGAGATGCGCGCGGGGACGATGAACTCGACGTTGCCGGTGCTGGAATATTTTTCAGTGTAATCAAGAAAGCGGGCAGACTCTTCGTGAATCACATATTCACCGGGGAGGCTGGCGCGCGGCTCATCATTTCCGATCACAGCGCATTCAATCTCGCGCGCGTCGACCAACTCTTCGACCATGATCTTCCGGTCGTAACGCGCGGCCAACTCGATTGCTTTCGCGAGCGAGGCTTTGTTTGTGGCTTTCGAAACTCCGACTGACGATCCAAGATTCGCCGGTTTCACAAAGCAAGGGAAACCGATGTCGCGAGTGATTCGCCGCACGACTTTTTCTTTGTCACTCTCCCAATCCGAACGCAGCAACCAGGTGTGGGCGCAAATCGGCAGACCTGCTTCTTTAAAAAGGGCCTTCATGGTCACCTTGTCCATGCCACAGGCGGATGCGAGCGTGCCGCAACCGACGAACGGAATTGACGCCATCTCAAGCAATCCCTGAATCGTTCCGTCTTCGCCATAAGTCCCATGCAGGACCGGAAACACAACGTCCAAGCGCTCTGCCGGCAGTTTGCCACTGCCGAGTTTCATGAGACCGCTGCGCGAAGGATCGCCGACAATCGCGACATCATCGCGCGCCATGCCGAAGGATCCAGTCGAAATCCTGCGCTGCGTCTCAGCTGGAAGAAGTTCGGCGGCAGCTGCAGGCGCCAGCCAATTCCCTTCCTTGGTAATCGCGATTGGCACCACTTCATATTTCGATTTATCAATCGCGTCGATGACTGAGCGCGCGGAACGCACTGATACTTCATGCTCGCCCGAGCGGCCGCCAAAAATTACCCCGATACGAAGTTTCTTCGTCATGATCCCATTATGAACCTGTTTAGAAGGCGGACTTGTCCGCCTTGGCGGCACAAGTGCCGCCGCTAAACGAAATTAGTTACAAGATTCTTTTTCCCAGCGCCGAAAGAATCAATTGCACACCCAACTCAGCCGTGCGATTGTTAACATCGAGCGCCGTATTGATTTCCACTACTTCAAGCGATCGCATGCCGTCTGCTTCCGAGATTTTTTCCATTGCCAGATGTGCCTCACGATAACTCAGGCCGCCACGCACGAGCGTTCCCGATCCCGGCGCATCACCCGGATCGAGAACATCCACATCGAAAGTGACGGCATAGCCACCGCTGCCCTGAGAGGCAATGCCAATCGCTTCATCCATGCAGGCCGCGAGTCCGCGCTCGTCAATTTCCCGCATCGTAAAGAACCGGATTCCCAGTCGTCGAATCAACGCGCGTTCGCCGGGATCGAGATCACGCCCGCCAAGATGCGCGCACAACTTCGGATCGAACTTAGGCGAAAAGCCGCCGAGGTTAACCAACTCAGGTGCGCCGTAACCAAGCAACACAGCCAGGGGCATTCCGTGAATGTTACCCGATGGTGTGGTGTCAGGAGTATTCATGTCCGCGTGCGCGTCAAGATAGATGAGTCCCAATCTTTCATTCCGCTTGCGAAACGCCTTGACGATTCCCGACAGCGATCCGATAGCTATCGAATGATCTCCGCCGATAGTGATTGGCAACGCGCCAGCATCGACGATCTTTTCTGTCTCAGTACTCAGACGTTCGCAGGCGGCGTAGATCTCGTTGAGATATTTCAGCTTCTCGTCAAAGCCGGGCAGTGAATGCGAGCGTTCAATCACCAGATCACCGCAGTCGTTGACTTCATAGCCAAGACTCGTAACTCGCTCCGCCAGTCCGGCAACGCGCATCGCCGCTGGTCCCAGATGGACTCCGCCTTTGCTTTGTCCATAACTCAGCGGCACGCCGAGAATCGCCACCGCTTTGCCGGCGCCGGGCTGGTCAATCTCTATGTCAATCGCATCGCGCGATTCTCTCAGAATAATATCGACTGCGGCCTCCGGTGAGGTTGCGAATCTGAGAATTTTAACGTCCGCGTCGCTGACTGCAAGATTACGCTGCCACTCGCGGACCACCGGCGGCCAGCAATCTCCCAACAGGACCAACGGTCTCGGATCAAGTACGTGCGT
>DASWQK010000416.1:0-2283 GCA_036403735.1 Pyrinomonadaceae bacterium | reverse complement strand
CACTTTACCCGCGGTCGCGATTCGCCTAGCAAAAACGTCGCCACGCGAATGCGCAGACTCATCCGGCAGATTCTTGTTACCCGGATCAGTCTTCTTGATCAGTTTGTGGTGAGAGCAATCGTTCGTTAAGAGAACACCAATTGAAGGTTCTGGATCGAATGCCGATCACAATTTGAACGGAGGAGTATTGTTGGGCGATTGCGCTGGCGTCACTTCTTCGCCACGACATCGATTTCGCTGTAGAAGGTGTTGCCAAAATCATCGGCCACTTCAGTGACATAACAATCAAATAGCAGGTAACGGAATTTGCCGATGCTGCCGCTCGCGTCGGTCACACTTACCCCGAATTGACCGACGTCTTTGGTTTCATCGCTGGAGCGAGTATCGACCGTTGCTATGATCTTCCAGCCGCAACTGCGCGGATCGATGTTGGCTTTCGGTTGGGCATTGAATTTCGGATCGCTGCCGTCACTGGCCCAGACGCGATAGAGCTGTGGCGCGCGCGCACTCGGATGCCATGAATATGAGTTGATTTGAGCGATCTCAATCGCGTGTCCGAGATCCATCAACACCCGCGCGCCGCCACTGCCGGCAGTGACGAAAAAATTGCGGCGCGGCTGATCGTCTGAATTCGGCAGCAGTCCATCTGTGAGCGCGGCGACCCCGGCGCCGTTTGGATCAGCCTCGCCGTCGACGATCATCACACGGGCGTTCGTGGCAGCGTCGCTGCGCGAAGGCGAGGGAACTGACTTGAATCTGAACTCAGGATTAATCGCGGCGCCGGTATTGTGTTCGATGGTGATTTTCGTTTGCGCGTGAGTGGTCAACGCGCTAATTATGAGAATGAGAATCGCGAATATCGGATATCGAGAGTACTCTGTGCGATCTCTGTGGCCCAATCCTGCTAAAGAACATTCACCACAGAGGCACAGAGGTACACAGAGATCACGCGGAGGCGTTGGGCTCATTTATCCGGATTTCCCAGCGTGTCGTACAAAGGCTGCGCGCGCGTGAGCACCCACGATTCATTGGCGACGGTCATCGCCAGGATGCGAATGCGATCGTTGTCAGGCAACGTAATCGTTCTCGCTCCCGCCGGCAGATCAATCGCATAGGCAAACAAGTACGAGTACGCATAAGGCTCGGCTGCGCCATCAGGCGTATGCCGCTGTGAAGAGAACCAGGCGATGTCGGCGCGCTTGATGAAGCCGGGTCTTATCCCAACCATTTCACCGTATTGATTCGTGCGGATGCGCGGCGGGGTTCCCGGCGGAGCGCCCTGGGGCGGCGGTATCTGCTGTTCAGTTGTCTTCCAGATTCGATCGTCCCATTGGCCCACAAAGCCGGTCCATTCCTGGATAAGCAGGTCAATTGCTGTGTCTCCAAACTTGAACAGGGCTTTCTGGTCGTTATTCGCCGCGGCCGCCAGCAGATAAACGCGATTGTATTTTCCCGCCGGCAGAGTGATCGTTTGTCCGTGCGGCACGACGGCGTTTGGTTTTTCCGCTGAAGCAAGATCGAAACGAATTCCGCCGAAGCTGATCTGGCGCGGCAACATCTCAGCGGGCAGGGCTTTACCTTGTGACGCGCCCTGATTGTTTGGGGCCCAGTCAAAACTGCCGTCAGCGGGTCGGCCCAGACGCGACGCCACCGGCAAATCGTAATCGAGCGTCACGGGTTGAGACGTGACCATCGCGACTTTGTTTTTGGCAGGCGAGAGCTTCACGGCGAATGTTCGCGGTTGATACCCAGTGAAAGAAGTTACGAGTTCGCCGTTTGAAATCGTGGCGGGTCCCAGCGGTTGCTCCTGCCCATTTACTTCGCGCGCGGCGATGACTGGTCCAGCAAAAGCGACGTGGACGTTCGCGGCCGGCTTTCCATCCATTTCGACCAGACGCACGATCAATTCATCGCTCAACTCGGCTTTCTTGAAAGCCATAACGCGAATTCGATCATTGCCGATTTTCAAGAGAGATAAATTTTTACCGAGCGCGCCTGAGTGCGAAGGACTTTGAAAAGCGATCAGCGGCTGATTCAGTCGGTAAGCCTGCCAGTCGGTTTGCGACTGCCGCCAATCACCTGAGTGACCCGCGAGCCCGAAAAGAATTTCATGACGACCGATGTCCTGCGTTCCCTGATCTGCGTAGCCGCCGCGCGTGCCGGGCGTGCGAATCAAAGTCAGTCGCAGCGTCTTGTCATCAGGCTTGTCTGAGGCGTTCTTACAATCGGTCAGCACCGTCGCACCGTACGCGCCGTTCTTGTCCGTGAGATCGATCCATTGAT
>DASWQK010000415.1:0-2689 GCA_036403735.1 Pyrinomonadaceae bacterium | reverse complement strand
TGGCCCATTTGCCGGACGCGTCTGGACGTTCCCCTACTATTCGGGAGCCCGGCCGCTTACTACTTTTGGCCAGGTCCAGGAAATTCGGAGCGATATCTCGACCAAGTACAACGCCCTGGTATTGCAAGCGAACCGGCGATTGACTAATGGACTGCAGTTCCAGAGTAGCTATACGCTTTCGATTGCCAAGGACAACGGACAAAACTCGCAAACCTTTACGCCCGGCTTCTCAGCTTCATTTGATCCATTTAACCAATCTGGAGAGTCCGGTCTTTCGAACTTTGATCGGCGCCACAAATTCGTGGCCAGCGTTGTCTATAACACCAACTTTAAGAGCATGGGTAAGACCGGTCGAGCCATCCTTAATGGTTGGACGTTAGCACCGGTCGTAAACATGTTCTCAGGAGCGCGTTTCACGGCTCTCACAAACAGCTTCACGACCAGCGCTGTCTTTGGCGCCAGCCAGAACGGCGGCGTGAATGGAGCGAATGGCTCGTTACGGTTTGCGTACCTTCCAAATAATTTTTACCATCAGCCGCCGATCAAATACGTCGACATGCGTATTTCGCGCCGGATTACGCTGAAGGAGAATTACAAACTCGAACTGCTCGCGGAGGGCTTCAATATTTTCAACCGCACGCAGGTAACAAGCGTCAATACTCAGATCTACACACTTTCAAATTCGGGTGGGCAGATCATCGCGACGTTTAATCCGTCATTCAACACAACTGCGGGCGCTGATGGCTTTTTCTTCAAAGAACGTCAGGTGCAGTTGGCCGTTCGTTTCGAGTTCTAATAACGAACTCTTAACCTTAACCGAAGGGCGCGTCTTTGAAAGGCGCGCCCTTTTTTTATCACGACGATCACCCTGAGACTGCTACGAATCACACTTTGATCCCGTCTATACTGCTTACGCATGATCTTAGAAAACCAGCGAACGGCTAAGGCGAGCTCAGTAGTTGCGGCGCAAGTTAAGGAACGTGCGTTACAACTCGGGTTTTCCAGGGTCGGAATCGCGCGGGCAGAGAGTCTGACCGAAGAACACAGTCGCCTGCAGCAGTGGCTGGCGCGCGGGTTCAACGGCGAGATGAAGTGGATGGAGCGCGACCCGGCACAGCGTACCGATCCGCGACTCTGCTTTCCGCCGGCGCGGTCCGTCGTCGTGGTGGCGCTGAACTACTACACCGAACATGAACATGAAGTCAGAATCCCGATGAGTCGGGATAGCGGGCGGGCTAAATCAGAAGTGTTGACCGGAAAAATTTCTCGCTATGCCTGGGGCGATGACTATCATGAAGTTGTCGCCGGTAAATTGCGCGAGTTGCTCTCATGGATAAAGCAGCAATACGCAGAGGCCGAGGGCAAAGTCTGTGTCGACATTCAACCGTTAATGGATAAAGCCTGGGCCGCGCGCGCCGGTCTTGGTTGGATTGGCAAACATACAAACCTGATCACGCCGGAATTTGGCTCCTGGATTTTCATTGGCGAATTGCTTTTGAACCTGGATCTCGAACCCGAAGATACGGAAATTGCCGATCAATGTGGAAGCTGCTCACTCTGCATCGATGCTTGCCCTACTGGTGCGATTGTCGAGCCTTATGTGCTCGATGCGAACCTGTGCATTTCGCACGCGACAATAGAATCGCGGACGTCTGAGATTCGTGCTGACGTGGCTGAACATCTCGAAGGGTGGCTGTACGGCTGCGACATTTGCCAGGACGTTTGTCCCTGGAACCACATGACGAGCGTCAGCATAGAGCCTCGCTTTCAACCGCGCGCCGGAAATGTCAACGCTTCTCTCTCTGAGATTCAGCAACTCACTCCCGCAGCTTACGCCGAACGTTTTCGCGGGAGCGCGATGAAGCGCGCAAAACTCTCGGGCTTGCAGCGAAACGCGCGGGCGTTACTCGCTACTGAGAGCGCGAACGTCTCGTCCGTCTAGCGTGTCTCTTGTAAGGTCAATGCGTTCAGCACCAGGAAAGGTATTGTTGTTCGGCGCAATATTGGTGGCGCTCATCCTTCTGTTCCCGCCATGGGATTATTTTGATCCCGATACGTCAGGACGAGCATCTGCGGGCTACCATTTCTTACTAACACCTCCCGAACCGAAATCGGCAACTGAAATATTTGCACAACCAAGATACCCGCATATGACACGCGTCCGGCTCAGTACTATTCGCTTCATTCTGCAACTGTTGATTGCGGTTCCTACCTGGCTCGGTCTTGCGTTTGCTCTCGAAAGTCGTCGTACGGTAGTTAGCATGATCGCAGGAATTCTGTTTCTTCTGGCGGGCGCGCTCGTCGCGGGCTTCGTCATTTGGCTGCTCGTTTCCGAACGATTAGAGTACGGGCATTGGTCTTTACCTTAAGCCTGGTTTTCACGAGATTCATTAAGTGTGAGGTGGCAGTTATGAAGTTGCTGATTCTTTGCCTGTTCGGCGCGTTTACGATGGCTATCGCGACAGAAACTGTTGCAGCTCAACCCAGCGCATCGCCTGCTGATCTTCGACGTCTCGCCGATGATTACTACAACTGGCGTAACCAAAATTATCCGGTCAACGCGAGCGACGCCGGACTCCACACCTGGGACCACAAGCTGACCGACTATGGACTCTCGGCTTTGCTGGCCAGGCGGCTGCACGTCAAAGAAGTGCTCGCCAAAGTCAACGCGATGCCGACCGAAAGTTGG
>DASWQK010000414.1:0-2895 GCA_036403735.1 Pyrinomonadaceae bacterium | reverse complement strand
AATATGATTTTGTGCAAGCCGCGCGTGCACTCGGCGCCGGAGATTTTCGTATTCTTTTCCTGCACGTTCTACCAAACGCAATTCAACCACTGATCGTGCAAGCAAGTCTGGGAATGGCGGGTGCTGTGCTTTCGGAAGCATCGCTTTCCTTCCTGGGCCTTGGTGTCCCGCCGCCGGCGCCTTCATGGGGTGTGATGATTGAAGAAGCTCGCGATCTATCAACGCTACAAGCCGCTCCTCATGCACTGATCTTTCCCGGGCTGGCAATCGCGCTGACAGTTCTCGCCTTCAACTTTATTGGCGATGGTCTGCGCGAGTATCTCGATCCACGGCAACGCCGCCGTTGAAATTCATCACAGGTTCTGATTTTGAATTGCGAGGATGGATGGGGCGGCTAGTGGGGCTCGAACCCACGACCTCTTGATCCACAATCAAGCGTTCTAACCAACTGAACTATAGCCGCCACAAAAGCGTTGGGGATTAGGACCAACGAAGAATTAATCCTGCCTCTTTGTTTACACCAGTCGCGTGGCGAAGAGCAAGGAGCGAAGCGCAGTTGTTTCGAGTCCTGAGGGTCGGCGCTTCGTCTTAGCACTTGGCCCTTCCCTCTTTGCCCTTTGCTCTTTTCCCGGCTTGAAGTATTCTTCGCACGCCTGCTGAAACCTTTCCCTGGGAGTGAGCCATGAAAAACAAAGTTTCCCTGCGAACGATTAGTGTTTGCCTGCTTGTATTGTGCGTTGCCGGTGCGGCCTCGCGATTCTCGACTGGGGTGCGCGCGCAAAAGCCCGAAAAGGCAAAGACTGCGCACCCGGCGGCGCCACCAAAGCCAGAGACAAAAACAACCTCAGCCGCGAATAACGCTGAGTACACTGCCAAGGTCAAGGCGAACACCACTGAGTCTTACTTCATGACTGAGTTAGTAGATCATCTGCCCGCTTCGGACAAAGTGCCGTCGCCGGACAAAGTCATCGGTTATGAAGTCGGCGCGCCGGGCCATCTTACTTACTCGAAAGATTTGTATCGCTATTATCGCGAACTCGAGAAAGCCACTCCTCGTGTGCGCGTGTTCACCGCGCCCGAGAAAAGTGAAGAAGGAAAGGAGCAGTTGCTGATCGCCGTAGGAGACGAAGCGGCGCTGGCCAAACTGGACCGATACAAAGAAATTACGGCAAAGCTCGCCGACCCGCGCAAGATCACGGACGCTGAAGCTGATCAATTGATTGGTGAAGGAAAGGCCTTGTACTGGGCATCGGGATCGATCCACTCGCCTGAGACGGGATCATGCGAAATGTTGATGGAGCTCGGCTATCGGCTGGCAGTCGAAGAGAGTCCTTTCATCCAGGCGATTCGCAAAAATGTCATTGTCTTGATTACGCCGGTGTTGGAAGTAGACGGGCACGACATGATGGTTGATACGTATAACTATCGCAAAGCCAATCCGGACAAGAACACTCCGTCACTCATTTATTGGGGCAAGTATGTGGCCCACGACAACAACCGTGACGGGCTGGGAATGGCCCTCGCGTTGTCACGCAATCAAATGAAGACGTTTCTTGAATATCATCCGACGATCTTGCATGACCTGCACGAGTCCGTTCCTTTTCTTTACACCTCTACGGGAACTGGTCCATACAACGCCTGGCTCGATCCGATCGTGATCGACGAGTGGAACCTGCTCGCCTATCACGAGATTGAAGAGATGACTAAGCGCGGCGTCCCCGGCGTGTGGACGCACGGCTTCTATGACGGCTGGGCGCCGAACTACATGTTCTATGTGGCAAACGGGCACAACGCAATCGGGCGCTTTTATGAAACGTTTGGCAACAGCGTCGCCGACACAATGGATCGAACCGTGCGCGCCGAAGCCCAACGCGATTGGTTTCGTCCGAATCCGCCACAGCCCCGCGTGAAATGGTCTCTGCGCAACAACGTCAACATGCAGGAGTCGGCAATCCTGCTGGCAATGAACTTTGTCTCGAACAATAAGGACCGCTTTCTCAAGAATTTTTATTTAAAGAGCAAACGATCGGTTGCGAAAGCTGCGAACGAAGGGCCGGCGGCTTGGATCATTCCGTCGGATCAAAGCCGGATAGTTGAAGCCGCGGACATGATGAACCTGCTTCGTCTGATGGGCGTCGAGGTTCACAAGGCCGACAAAGAAATCACGGTGAAAGATCAGAAGTTCCCCGCCGGATCTTACGTGATTCGCATGGACCAACCGTATTCACGCATGGCCGACATGCTGCTGGACACTCAGTACTACAACGTCAGCGATCCGAGACCCTATGACGATACTGGTTGGACTCTGGGCGCCCTGCGCAACGTGAAAACCGTCCGGGTGACGGACAAAGCCGTTTTGCAAACCCCAATGACCTTGCTCACCCGGGACGCCAGGGTAATGGGCAGCGTTTCCAGTACAGCTGCACCTGTCGCGTATGTCATCAACCACAACGCTGAAAACACTTTGATGAGTCTGCGTTACAAGCTCAAAGATTTGAAGATCGCTGCGGCGGAAGAGCCATTCGAAGCGGGCGGCCAAAAATTCAACGCCGGGAGTTTCATTATCAAGACAGCTGACAACCCCGGTGATTTGAAACAAGCGCTCGCTGGTCCAGTTTCAGATTCAGGTCTCAAAGCGATCGCCCTCGATAAACTGCCGGAACTAAAAACTCACCTGCTTGCGGTTCCGCGCATCGCTCTTCTTCACACTTGGACCAATACGCAAAACGACGGTTGGTTCCGCATCGAATTCGATCGCCTGCAAATCCCTTACACGTATATTTCGGATCAGGTGATTCGCAACACGCCGAAGCTGCGGGACAAATTCGACGTGATCATCTTTCCACCGGTTGGCGGCTCAGCCCAGGCGATCGTCAACGGAATTCCGATGCGCGG
>DASWQK010000413.1:0-5365 GCA_036403735.1 Pyrinomonadaceae bacterium | reverse complement strand
CAAAAACAACAGAAAAGCGGCTCTTGAAATCAAGGGCCGCCAATTAAATTCGTCAACGATTTGTGCGACTATTTAGTCGTGAACTCGTGCGCCAACATCAATTCTGCTTTTCGTAATTCATATCGGGCCCGGCCAAGATTGCCCTCCGGCTTCATCGCCAGCACGACGAAGTAATCTTTGTTGAAGAGTCGCATGATGAAGGTGACACTGGCGAGCGCGACCACCAACTCCCGCAAATCTCCGAGCGCCAAATCATTTCCCGAGCGCGCTGCGCTGCGGACCAGCGAAGTGAACTCGGCGGCGGCGACATCGAGGTTCGCAGCATAGCCCTCTTCATTGAAATACTTTTCGACTGATAAACCATCAGCGCCCATGATCAGCGCGCCGAGGCTGCCACCAGTCTTTTCCACGATCGTTTGCAGAGCTTCTTTGAACATCGCCTTCTGTCAGTATATACAATCCTTTCAGTTCGGATAACTACGCAACTCTTACCGCCGGGCCGACGTGTCATCGGTCTTGAATGAATCGAAGAACTTTGATGAAAGACCGTCATAGAACTTCATCATCTCGTCTGGCATTCCGCCTAGCTGCGGATGCAGGAACAGAAGTTGGAATAGCCGGCCGTTAACAAAATAAATCCTGTCCGTCCCCACGTTCGCACCGTCGTCAACAACGAGTTCGCGTCCGGGAAAGACCCCAAGGGTTATATTCTTCTCGCTTAACAGACGTAATTTGCCGTTGGACAAAAGTCCGTCGCGGACATCGTCGAACCCCTTTTTTAGCAAACGCGGATCTTTCACATTCGGGAGGTCAGCATAGGCCACGACGTAACTGGCTACCGGAGTGCGAACAAAATAAGCATGCATTTCCCGGTTCACAATCTGACCGATCACGGGCACAAAGCGGTCTTCGGGAGTGTCCGGCATGAGCACTTGGAAGCGCCCTTCTGTCGAAACCAATTTCTGCCACGCTTTATCCTGACGTGACTTCTGAGCGCTACTGAGAGATGTGTTCAGCAGGCAACAGAAAACAATCGCGGCACACTTCAGGGTTCTGAGGCGAGTGGCACTGGTTGACCCTTGGCTGGGTTGCTTCATGATGATTTTTCCTGGCGTGGTTTTCACTGGACGCGTGCCGCCATCCTTGTTTGAAACAAATCCGGTGGTCGAGGCTTTCGCTTCGGACCACCGGAGTATCGTGCAGGAGAACGACGAAGTGACTCGACTAAGGCTAGGGCCGTTTACCGCTGACTGCGTCAGGTCGTGCCGTTCCGTTGCCACTGCCCGCGGGATTCGCTGGAGCCCCAAGAACGTTCGGCTGCGGCGGCATGATTTGCGGCTTGTCCTGTTGCTGAAACTCAGACGGTGCTGACGAGTTCGATTGCGGATTTCCCAACGGCACCGGCTGCGGCACGCTTTGCACGCGTGGACCGGAAGACGGCGAGTTCACAATCGGGTGACCATAATAGTCAGGCCGATAGATGTGCGGCGTGATGAAGAAAAGGATCTCAGTCGAATCCTTCGTCACCAACTTGCGCTTGAACAGGTTACCGAGAATTGGAATGCTGGCAACACCCGGGGTGCGCTGTCTTTGCGTTGCTTCAGTATCCGCAAGAACTCCGCCCATCACGGTCGTGCCGCCATCGGGCACCAGCACTTCGGACTGCATGCGCTGGGTATCGATGCCGGGAACACCACCAACCGCGATACCAGTATTGACGGTATTGTTTTCAATAGTGACGCGAAGCACGACAGTGCCCGCATCGGTAATCTGCGGAGTGATTGAAAGACGCAGCGGCACGGACACGAAGGTAGTCGTGACTACCGCAGTGCCTCCGGCTGCTTGAGTCGTTTGCACGGGAATCTGCGATCCACTTTCAATCTGCGCGGGGCGATTGTTCATGGCAGTCACGCGCGGGGTCGCGACAGTCTTTACTTCGCCACGATTTTCGGCGGCGCTGATCAAAGCACTAATCTGAGCGCTGCCGATTAATCCAGTCGTTAGCCCTATGACTGTGCTGGCTGCCGCAGCGCGCAGGTTGTTGAGCGGCATCGCCGTATTGGCGAGACCACCAAATACGCTGAATGGATTCGGACCCACAGACAAAGTCGATCCCGAACTACCACCCGAACCGCCTGAACCACCGCCAGAGCCGCTCGCCGGCAGGGTCGAAATATTCGCCACACCGCCGCGATTCAAATTGGCCACGCCCAGTGAAAGCTGCGCACCGAGATCGCGACTAAAGTTGTGCTGCGCGATCACGATCCGAGTTTCGATCTCGACCTGCGGTTCAGGTTGATCGAGGATGGTAATTAATTGACGAATCGCTTCGACGTTCTCCCTAACGTCCGTGATGATCAACGAGTTGGCCTGACCCGCGACCTCGACTGATCCGAGACGCGATAGACGACGCTTGATGATCGGAAGAATTCCCTGATCACCGCCGCCACCAGTCGCATCGCCACCGGCACCCCCACTAAAGCTCAAGTTCGTGGCGCCGCCGGCAAAGCCACCGGTCGAACCGGCTGCCGTGGCTAAAGTCCCTGATGCGCGGACGTAATTCAGTCGCACCAGTTCCGTGATGAGAGGCGAATTGCTCAACTGCGAATCTTTAATAATGCGTTGGGTCTCAGATTCCTTAGCGAGTGTTTCGCTCGTCGCCACGCGCAGAATATTACCGCTAACATCGACGCCCAACCGGTTGGCGCGAAGGACCGCATCCAATGCGTAATTCCACGGCACGTCCTGGACATTCACCGTGACGGGAACAGCCTGGACCGAATTGTCGATCACAAAGTTGATGCCGTACTGCTCGGTGATGTAATTAAGGATGTCGCGGATGTCAGCGTTGACGACATTCAGATTAATCGGTTCGCCGACAAAGCCAGCCTGGCCATACTGCCGTCCCTGATTCGACTGCGTCGACATATTGTCTCTCGCCGGAGAGACTCCCGCCTTTGCCGGCGTCGGCGAAGGATCTGGCTGGGCCGCGAGCACGACAGTGGATATCCGCGAGGACCTGCCTGTCGTTCTGGCTGTGGCACCGACCGCCAACGCGAAACCGTTAAGAGACAAACCACCGGCACACGCGAGCGCGAATGCTTTAATGGCGACGTTTTTGAAATGCTTAGACATTATTCCCTCCTCAGGGATTGCTTGCTTGCTGAACTCCGCCGCACGCTCACTCCAAATGTCGGGGCAATGAACATTCAAAGCGCGCACCGTACTAAGCGGCAGTTCAGCTTGTTGTCAAAATTGAACGAGGCATGCCTCATTCAGGCGGATGGCTCTCATGATGCGATAAGCGCATGAATGTGAGCCGGAAGAATCTTGTTATTGCTTATTCGGAGCCGGCTTCGCGACTTCCGTTGTTGGCACGTCGGCAGGAGCCGTCTTCGCTGCGGTCATTGCTTCGACCGGGCTGGGCGCACGCAGTGGCTTGATCTCGACCGACTTGTCACGGCGTCCGTCGGTCCAGACGATTTCACGACGAAATATCAGGCGACCTTCTTCGATCGCCACTAGTTGGCCGTCGAAGAAATTTTCGCCAGGATAAATGACGTACGAGAGTTTGGGAGTGAGCGGCGAGGCTTCTACCATCGCAGACCAGCCACGCGGCGTGTGAAAGATTCCGGTAACCTGCACTTCGTTCAGCAGCAGAGCTGTGGTCGGCTTGGGTGCGGCGATGTGCGCGCTGGCAGCCGCGGCTTTCTGCGCTCGATAACGCTCGATGCGCACCTGAATTGATGGTGGCTCCAGTTTGGCAGCGACACCCTTGGGAGCCTTAACGACCGGCTGGTACTTCTTGAAAGGATCGCGGCCCTTGGATGATTTCTCAGCGACCTGGTCCGTAGCGGCAGAAGTCTTTTTGTCCGTTTTGTCCTGAGGCTGGTCCTGCGCCGCAACAGTTAAGCAAAGGTAAATCAATGCGCAAACGAGCGTCGTGGACATCAACAGGGAACGAAATAGTTTTTGATAATTCATCGTCATCTTCCTAGTAGAGGCGAGGGCATTAGTTTCGAGGCGCTGGAGTCACGGCCTGCTGGGTTGCGGCGGCCGGGTTCGCTGCCGGAGTCTGGGCCGGCGCGTTAGCTGCCGGTTGCGCGGCGGCTTTCTGTTGGAGCTTCTCAGACGAAACATAGTAAGCGGTCAGGTCGAACCGCGCTTCCACGGTCTTGCTTGGCGCCTGATTGTCCAACTGCTTGATTTCAAAATTAGTGATCGACACGATTCGTTGATAGTGGGCCATCTGATCAAAGAAGGCGCGCAGAGACGCAAACGAACTTTGCACGGCCACATCGATCTTCTTACCGCTATAGAAGTCCTGCTGCACGTCATCCTTCGGCGTGAAGTGTCGCAGCGACAGACCAGTCGTGCGCGCGCGGTCTTGAATACCTTGCAGAACGTTGGTCAACTCGCGCTGTTCCGGCAACAGGGCCTTTAATTCTTCCAACTCTTCCTGCTTGTTCTTGTAGGTGGCGCGGAATTCATTCAATCGCTGTGAAGCAATCTGCATTTCCGCGTTTGCTTTTTGCAGCAAAGCGATCTGGTCCTGCAACCCCTTAGTATCTTTGCGGGTGCCGCTGGTGACGAAATACCAGAACATGGCATAGGCCAAAACGGCCAGGCCGCCGAAGATGCCCAGGCGCGCGTACCAGGGAAGGTTGTTAATGTTTCCAATCTTCATGATGTTTTCCGAAAGCTAGCGCTCAGTTGCGAGCGGCGACGTGGTTGGTGGTGTTGGGAGCAGATGCTGATCCCTTCGACGTATCCGGGGGCTTTGCAGCAGCGTAGGCGCACTTAATAGTGAAGGACACAACCTCTGGTTGGGCCAGGAGCGATTGAAGTGGATTTGCAGCCTGTGCGGGGGCGGCTGATGTCTTGCTTGCCTGCGGCACTTCCCGCTGAGTTTCGATATTCAGGTTGGTAAACAAGCCGGAAGAAAACTCCATGCTCTGTCCGAACCGCGTTACCGCAGCTTCGCTGGGTGATTCACCCTTGATTGTTATGTCGGAGTCTTTCTGCTCGACACTCTTCAAGTAGAGCCCGGGCACGCTATCGAACCGTGCTTTGATCTCAGCCAGCACTTCGCCCGGTCCCTGTTGGGAGCCGCGCAATTTCTGAATGGCATCGATGCGGAAATTGATGTCCCCGATCTTCTTTTCCAGGTCCGCCTGCTCGCGCTTGACCGAATTCATCTGGTCGTTGATGCGACGTTGCTTTTCGAGCTCTTTGGTGGCTGCCTGGTGTTGAGCGTTTGCGCTCACATAGTCATAACCGATTCCCAGCACCAGCAATGCGACCACCGTTAAGACCAACAAGAATGTCTGTGTGCGGGTGCTTGAGACCTTGTCCTCGACGAAAG
>DASWQK010000412.1:0-3172 GCA_036403735.1 Pyrinomonadaceae bacterium | reverse complement strand
CTGGGGGTTGGCCTTAATCGGGCTGGCGAAAAAAGCAATTTTCGGCGCGCGATACGTTTGGTTTTCGGTCGCTCTCTATTTAGTGATGGGTTGGCTGGTGGTGATTGCCGCGCCCCAGGTTTTGCAGCGCGTCCCGTTAACTGGACTAGCGTGGTTGCTCGCGGGCGGCGTGGCTTATACTGTCGGCGTTGGTTTCTTTGCCGCTCATCGAATTCGCTACGCACATTTCGCCTGGCATCTGTTTGTGATCGCCGGAACCGTCTGTCATTTCTTCGCGGTGCTTTGGTACTCCGCCTGAGCCGAAACCCGACCGTTAGTGGATTTGCAGAATCGGGGCCCTAACCCGACCGTTAGGGAGGACTCCTTCAAACATAACTTGAGCCCTCCGTAACGGTCGTGCTAATGCTCCCGGGCCTGTGGGAAAAGGATAAGTATGAAGCGAACAATTTTGTTCCTCGTGTTGCTGGCAGTCTTGAGCGGATGCTCTGTATCGAGTCCGACCTCAACGGTCAAGAAATATATATCCAGCGCTGAGAAGGGGGACGTCAATACGATGGTAAGTCTCTATTCAAGCAAAGAAATCCAAAAGACAGGCATGGAGAAACTTCGTTCGGGCGATCAGCTGTTCTCTGATCTTGTGAAGAAGACGATCGCCCGGGGCGAGATTTTGCAGATGACCGACATCAAAGAAACGATAACGGGCAACACCGCTCGTGTGTCATTCGTTTATCAGGATCCGAAAAACGTGAATTCACTCGGAATGGGATTCGATCTTTCGAAAGAAAACGGCTCGTGGAAAATTGATGAGATCGGAAAGCGAACCCCGGCGGATTCTGAGAAATAGTGATATGTTGCCGGCAAGACGGGGCGGTAGCCCGACCGTAAGGGAGGGCGTGAACGCTGCGTATAAGACGCCCTCCCTAACGGTCGGGCTACTGCCCCGCCTGGCCCGGATGATTCTGGAAATAACGCTTCCCGAGTGTTAAGATGCCCGCACTCAAGTTGTCATGATAAGAAAGTCTTTGCATCTTCGCCCTGCTGAATCCCGCGCGAACCTTTTCGCGGATTAGTCTCCCTTCATCGAATATCGCTTCGGACTTTCGGCACAGCTTTCCAGAGTGTCGTTGACCTGCTTTCCAAAAAAAGGAGCAAACCAGATGATGGCGACCGCAACTGACCTAAGAAGACCTGAAATCAAAACCGAACTTCCGGGACCAAAGGCCCGCGCGATTATCGAAGCCGACGCGCAATTCGTGAATCCCGCTTATCCGCGACCCGACTTCAAACTGGTCGCCGAACGTGGACAAGGCGTGTGGGTCGAAGACGTCGATGGAAATATGTTCCTCGACTGTAACGCCGGCGTGGCTGTCTGCTCGACCGGCCATTGTCATCCCGAAGTCGTGCGCGCGATTCAGGATCAAGCCGAGCAGCTGATTCACATCTGCGGCACCGATTATTACTACGCGTCGATGCCTGAGCTCGCGAAGAAGCTCGATGAGATCGTCCCGCTACCGAGACCGACCCGCACACACTTTGCGAACAGCGGCACTGAAGCTGTCGAGACGGCTTTGAAACTCGCGATGCACGCGACCGGCCGCGAAAAATTCATTTCTTTCTTTGGCAGTTTCCATGGGCGCACGCTGGGTTCACTGTCACTCACTTCATCCAGAGTCGCGCAACGCCTCGGATTCAAGCGACAGGTGCTCGACGTGGTCCATATGCCGTATCCGAACGAATATCGCAATCCGTTCAGCGCCGACGATTGTGGCGACGGGGGCGTCGTCCAGGGCGCGGTCAATTGGATCGAGAATCGTCTTTTCAAAACTACGACGCCGGCGGAAGAGGTTGCGGCGATCGTAGTCGAGGTGGTGCAAGGTGAGGGCGGCTATGTGCCCGCGCCCGCAGGCTTTATGCAAGAGCTGCGGCGGATTTGCGATGAGCACGGCATCCTTCTGATCGTCGATGAAGTACAAAGTGGAATGGGCCGCACCGGGAAAATGTTTGCGCTCGATCACTATGGGGTGAAGGCGGACATCGTCTGCATCGCCAAAGGAATTGCGTCGGGCTTGCCGCTCGGTGTATGCGTCGCGCGCGCGGACTTGATGGATTGGAAACCCGGCGCCCACGCCTCGACGTTTGGAGGAAATCCGGTCGCCATCGCGGCCGCTTTGAAAACAATTGAATTGCTTCAGAGAGAGCTGGTCGCGAATAGCGCAGAGGTCGGTGCTTATCTCAAACGCGGCCTGGAAAAGCTGATGGGCAAGTACGATTGCATCGGCGACGTGCGCGGGATGGGTATGATGATTGGCGTTGAGTTCGTAAAAGATCGCATTTCCAAGATACCCGATCCGGATCTCCGCGATCGGGTTGAGATGGAAACATTCAATCGCGGCGTAATTCTGCTCGGCTGCGGACCGAACTCAATTCGCTGGTCACCGCCGTTGATTTTGACTAAAGATAATGTCGATGTCGCGCTCGAAAATTTTGATGAAGCGATTGCGGCATCGATCTCATAAATTATTTCATTTCCGTTTAGGGTTGGCACTGGTGCCAACCAGCCGGACAAGTCGGCTTCTAAACGAAACCACTGAGAGAAAACCTATGTTCGAAGGCACAGTCATTTCAATTAACATATCTCCACGCGCCGAAGCGCCGATGGAATCTGTCGAAGAGATCCGCGCCATTCCCGGCAAGGGATTGGAAGGAGACCGCTACTTTTTCAAGCAAGGCACATTCTACAAGCCACAGCCCGATCGCGAACTCACTCTGGTCGAGGCCGAAGCAATCGAAGCATTTCGCGATGACTTCACAATTGATTTTGATCTCGCCGCAACGCGCCGCAACGTCGTCACGCGTGGTGTACCTCTCAATCATCTGGTTGGGAAAGAGTTTTGGATCGGAGACGTGAAAGCGCGTGGCCTGCGTCTATGCGAGCCGTGCTCGCATCTGCAAAGGCTTTCCCATCCGAAAGTTCTTCCGGGATTGGTCCATCGCGGCGGATTGCGGGCTCAGATTCTCAGTGAAGGAATAATCCGTGTTGGTATGACAGTAAAAGAGAGTTAACTACCCACTGCTCGCAGACTCGATCACATCAGCCGAGTCGGATACCCTAAGGCGGCGGTTGCGAGCCGATAACAATAGTTTCGATACTGCCGTAACCGGCGTAGTAGCC